>NZ_NCWQ01000006.1:0-69373 GCF_002156885.1 Flavobacterium sp. AJR
TGCCTATTTACCTATGAAACATATTAAGTTTATATCTGTTATTTTATTATTCTTGCTTTCCCTTTTAGGTAGCACGGAATTTTACAAATACTCTTTTGAACTAGATAATTATAATGGACAAGAGCATATTTTAGAGACTGTATCTTCAACTCTATCAATGTCTAATGATTTGGACGTGCATTTTATAATCAAAAAGATAAAAAATCGCATTGTAAGTTCTGAATCAAGTGCCTTAAAAAAAGATTACTACACCCAGTTAGTTCACTTTAAGGTTTTAAAGGACAATGTTATTTATAGTATCGCTACTATATATGAAAATCAGCGACATACTCACCTACACTTATATCAACTTTTCTAGATTTTAAGATTGTGTATTTTTATATGAAGTCTCTTTTGTAATAATGTTTTCCATTATTATAAAGGGGTTATAACTTATAAAAATAATTCTTAACGAACGGTATTCTCTCACCAGGGAATATACGATACACTTCCATATTCAATATTTTCTCATTTGCAACTCCCTATAAATCATTATTTGGGAGGCAACATATTTATATAATACTTTAAAAATTAATCATGATTATTAGTAAAAAACAATTCCTGTTGTACGGTTTATCGTTACTATTTTTAACCTCTTGCGGAGATAAAGCCCAAAAAGACTCTGCCAATATAAAAACACTACCAGTTTACAAGATTACTTTAAGAGACACTGTAGTTTCTAACCGATTTGTTGCAGATGTTCACGCCAAAAATAATGTTGAAATCCATGTACGAATACCAGGATTACTAGATAAAGTCTATGTTAGTGAAGGACAAAAGGTAAAAAAAGGACAAATCCTTTTTAAGATTAGCGATGCCGAATTACAAATACAACTTATAAAAGCTGATGCTGTTTATAAAAGCATGTTGGCAGACCTAAGAATGGCAAATGTTGAGCTTGAGCAAGCACAAACTCTTTTTAATAAAAAGGTCATTGCAAATCAGGAATTAGAATTATCTAAGGCAAAACATGATGCGGCTACAGCCAAAGTTGCCCATGCTGCTGCTGAGAAAAAATCGATTAATCAGCAAATAAGTTTTACCACATTAAGAGCTCCATTTGATGGTACAATAGATCGTATTCCGTTTAAGGAAGGAAGTCTTGTAGAAAATGGTTCGCTCCTAACTACACTTTCTCAGTTAGACGATGTATATGCTTATTTCTCTATACCAGAGAATATTTATTTCCAGATGATGGCAGATAAAAGCCTGAATACTAAAGGGGATATAAAACTGGTATTGCCAAACGGAATGGTATATGACCAACAAGGTGAACTTAAAACTGCCGATGGAGAGATTGACAGACAAACGGGTTCTATCCAATACAAAGCCAAATTTAATAATCCGCAAGGGTTTATAAAACATGGAACATCAGGAAAATTGATTATTTCTGAGCCAAGAACCAATGTTATGCTAATTCCTCATAAAGCAGTTTTCTCTATTCAGGATAAACAATTTGTATTTGTTGTAAACAAAGAGGGTATCGTAAAAATGACCAATATTACCATTGCTAGCACTCTAGATGATGTATATATCTTAAATAAAGGGTTGAAAAAGAATGATCTTATCGTACAAGAAGGTACTCAATCACTGAGAGACGGAGATAAAATCAATATAAAACAAATGCAAAGCGCAAGCTTGTAATCAATCACTTAATTACAATTAAAAAGATATAAAATGATAGAGATGTTTATCAAAAGAAAAATATTATCATTAATCATTTCGGTTATGATAGTTTTGCTCGGAATATTAGCTTTATTCCAGCTACCTATAACACAATTTCCAGATATCGTTCCGCCATCGGTAACAGTTACAGCAAAATATACTGGTGCCAATGCCGAGGTTTCTGCCAATGCAGTTGCGCTTCCTTTGGAACGAGCCATAAATGGTGTGCCGGGAATGACTTATATGTCTACAGTTACATCAAACGATGGTTTAACGCTGATTCAAGTATTTTTTGAAGTAGGAACCGACCCCGATCTGGCCGCGGTAAACGTACAAAACAGGGTTACCACAATACTAGATGAACTTCCCGAAGAGGTTATACGAGCCGGTGTAACAACCGAAAAAGAAGTTAACAGTATGTTGATGTACCTGAATGTTACTAGTACAGATAAAATTCAGGACGAACAGTTTATCTTCAATTTTACAGATATTAATATTCTGCAGGAATTAAAGCGTATTGATGGTGTTGGACGTGCAGAAATTATGGGTCAGAAAGAATATTCGATGCGAGTATGGCTTGATCCACAAAAGATGCTGTCTTATAATATTTCGGCAAACGAAGTTATAAACTCATTGCAAAAGCAAAATATATCTGCTGCTCCGGGTAAAGTTGGTGAAGGATCAGGACAACTGGACAGTCACGTTCAATATGTTATTAAATACGGAGGAAAATTCTATGAGCCTAAACAGTATGAAGAAATACCGCTAAGAGCAAACTCAGATGGTACTATCTTAAAACTAAAGGATATCTCAAAAATAGAATTGGGATCTATGAGCTACGGAATGGTTTCTAAGACCGATGGAAAACCTTCGGCTTCGATTATGCTTAAGCAAAGACCAGGTTCTAACGCCTCTGAAGTAATTGCCAGCGTAAAAGCAAAAATGGCAGAATTAAAAGGAACTTCTTTTCCTCCGGGAATGAATTATAATATTGCTTATGATGTATCTCGTTTTCTTGATGCATCTATAGACGAAGTTTTAGTCACTCTTGTAGAAGCTTTCCTTCTTGTTGCCTTTGTGGTTTTTATATTCCTTCAAGACTGGCGTTCTACTCTTATTCCTGTATTGGCGGTGCCTGTGGCTCTGATTGGTTCATTTACTTTTATGTCAATGATGGGCTTCTCTATAAACCTTCTTACGCTTTTTGCTTTAGTACTATCGATAGGAATTGTCGTAGATAATGCCATTGTGGTCGTCGAAGCCGTGCACGTTAAAATTACGGAAGAACACATGGATCCTTTACCCGCCACCATAAGTGCGATGAAAGAAATCACTGGTGCCATTATTGCAATTACTATTGTAATGGCTGCTGTATTTATTCCTGTAGCTTTCCTTAGCGGACCAGTTGGAGTTTTCTATAGGCAATTCTCACTTACTATGGCTATAAGTATTGTAATTTCGGGTGTAAATGCGCTTACGCTTACTCCTGCACTATGTGCTATAATGCTTAGAAAACATGATCCAAACAAAGAGAAGACATCATTGCTAGATCGTTTCTTTTATCGATTTAATAAATGGTTTGACAAAATTACTTCAAAATATATCAGAGTACTTTCTAAACTTGCAGATCGTAGCTCTGTTACCATAGGAATTTTGGTTTTATTCTGTATTCTTACTTGGGGTACATCTGCTCTTTTACCTTCAGGATTTATACCTTCTGAGGATCAGGGAATGGTATATGTAAGTGTAACTACACCACAAGGTGCTACTGTAGAACGTACAGAAAAAGTGCTTGACGAAGTAACCCGTATTGCAAAAGGAATAGAAGGTGTAGATAATGTTACTACACTTGCTGGTTATAGTATTGTTACCGAAATCGCTGGTGCATCTTACGGTATGGGAATGATTAACCTAAAAGATTGGAGTAATCGAGATATCTCTGTAAACGACTTTATTGCAAAATTAACAGAGAAAACAAAAGGCATTTCAGATGCGCAAATTGAAGTTTTTGCTCCGCCTACAGTTCCTGGATTTGGTAATACAAGTGGTTTCGAACTCCGTTTACTAGATAAAACTGGAGGTCCGATTAGTAACACAGATGAAGTTACTAAAAACTTTATAAAGGAACTAAATGCCACGCCCGAAATACAAAATTCATTTACGAGTTTTGATGCTACTTTCCCTCAATATATGATACATATTGATTATGATCTTGCAGCCAAAAAAGGGGTTTCTGTAGATAATGCTATGTCGACTTTACAAACAATGTTGGGATCGTTTTATGCTACAAACTTTATTCGTTTTTCTCAGATGTATAAAGTAATGGTACAAGCAAGTCCGCAGTTCAGAAAAAATCCTGAAAGTATACTAGATATGTATCTTAAGAATGATGCAGGCGAAATGGTTCCGTTTTCTACATTCGTAAAATTAGAGCGTGTTTATGGTCCAGAAGTTCTTACGCGTTATAATATGTACATGTCGGCGATGATCAATGGTGAACCTGCTCCAGGTTTTAGTTCTGGAGAAGCTATTGCAGCTGTAGAGAAAATTGCTGCCGAAAAACTCCCAGGTAAATTTGAACTAGAATGGTCAGGAATGACTCGTGAAGAAATCCTGTCAGGAAACCAAACGATATACATTTTTGCCCTGTGTTTATTGTTTGTATACTTATTACTTGCCGCTCAATACGAAAGTTTGCTACTTCCCTTCCCTGTACTATTATCGCTTCCTGTAGGTGTTTTTGGATCTTATCTTGCGCTTCTCGCTGTCGGGTTAGACAATAATATTTATGCTCAGGTTGCCTTGGTAATGCTTATAGGACTACTGGCCAAAAATGCCATCTTGATTGTAGAGTTTGCGATGGCTCAAAACAAACTAGGACAAGGTATAACCGAAGCTGCTATAGAAGGTGCCAGACTTCGTTTTAGACCTATCTTAATGACATCATTTGCCTTTATTGCCGGACTTATTCCTTTATGTATAGCTTCTGGTGCGGGTGCAATCGGTAACCGTTCTATTGGTACTGCGGCAGCTGGAGGAATGTTTATCGGGACAGTTTTTGGTCTTTTAATCATTCCTGGCCTTTATATACTATTCGCAAAACTTGAAAAAGCTTCGAAAAAATAAATTTAAACAATGAAAAATTCACTTAATAAATTCTATAAAAATACAATGCCTTCGGTAAGTTTCGAAGGAAGAAAAGCAATGTATGTTTTGCCAGTTGTATTTACCACGTTACTCTTTGCTTGTTCTGCCCCTAAAGTGGCAGAACAGCAAAAGGCTAAAACATTGCCAGAGAACTTTGATGTTAATCGTAAAACAACAACAGACAGTCTGCAAGTTTTTATTCCTGTAAAAACAGAAACGTATTTTAAAGATCCTGAGTTAGAAAAAATATTAGATATCGTTATTGCTCAAAATCCTGATTATCTGGCAATGCAAGAAAGAATTCTGATAGCAAATTCTCATTTAAAAGTTGCTAAACTGGCTTTGCTCCCATCATTTGATTTGGGGGCTGACCTTTCGGGGACGCGTTATGGTAAATATACAATGGATGGCGTAGGAAACTTTGATACCAATTTTTCTCAGAATATATCCGAAAAGCAAAGAATCAATACAGATCTTACCCCTAATTTGTTTTTAGGCGGAAAAGTATCTTGGGAAGCTGATATATGGGGGAAATTAAGCAATCGAAAAAAGGCTGCTCGTCAGCGATTTTTTGCTTCACAAGAAGGAATGAGATTATTACAAACCAGACTTTTGAGCGATGTTGCCGAACTATATTATAAACTGATAGCGCTAGATAAACAAGCTATTATTTATGAAAAAAACCTTAAAACACAGCAACGTGCACTTGATATCGTTTCTGCACAAAGGTCTGTTGGTAAGGCAACTGAATTAGCCGTACAGCAATTTAATGCTCAAAACAATAATATTTTGGCTGAAGCCGAAGAATTAAATCTTAGTATCGATCAAACCGAAAAAGCTTTGTTAACGCTTTTAGGAGAATACGGTGGTAAGATTACCAGAAGTAAAGAATTCTTATCAGGACATCTTGAGGTTTTGAATCAAAAAATAAGTGTTGATTCTATTATTCACAACCGACCAGATGTATCACAAGCGTATTTTGAATTATTGGCATCAAAAGCCGATGCTAAATCTGCTCGTGCTGCTTTCTTTCCGACTGTAAACTTGGGTGGTTATGCTGGATTTAACTCCTTCTCTTTCTCCACATTTTTTGATAGCGGATCATTTGCATGGCAATTACTTGGAGGAATTACAGCTCCGGTATTTAACAAAGGAGAAATTAAGCATGAATATTTTACAGCCAATAAAAGACAGCAAATTAGTTTTCTTGAATATCAAAAATCTATCACTGTTGCTTACAATGAGTTGAGTGCTTTATTATATCGTACAAAAGCTTTTGAAGATGTTCTAGCCTATAAATCAAAAGAAATTGAACATCTAGAAATTGCTGTAAATGTATCGAATGATTTGTATTTGAGCGGATATGCTAATTATCTTGAAATAATCAGTGCGCAAAAAAACAGACTTCAGGCTGAACTTGATTTTGTCGATATGCAATTAAAGAATGTAAACTCTCAAATACTATTGTATAAAGCTCTGGGTGGAGGAATAAATTAATTTTTTTCTTAAAATTAAGTCGCTAATAATTGAATTGATTTATAAGTAAACTTAATCATAATAAACCCGATCTTGTATCGGGTTTATTTTTTTAGACTAGTCTCAACTTAACCCTTTTTTATTATTTTTGATCGATTTTAAAAAACATCAAAAAGAACCCGTTAAGGCTGGAAATAATCTCTAAAAACCTGAAAATGAAACAGAAATCTATACTTTTTATTTTTTTAACGGCGCTTTTAATTTCTTGTAAGGATACTGTAAAACAGGAAAACAACCCTATAAAGTCTGACAGTATAAAACAAAAAGAGAAAAATACAGCATCAGTAATTACAGATTCATCAACGGCAGTTTATTTTATAAAAACCAAAATGATACCCGCTACGGATGAACTTAGAAAAGTCATCACAGAAAAAATTGAAAGCGTGGAAAGTGTTGATTTTACAGGCGATAAAATTCCTGATTATATCTGTAAAACGGCGATAGATTCATTAGGAATTGGAAATGAATACTGGATTTCATCGGAATATAAAACTATAAAAAAAGCAAAACATTATGACGGTTTTCATTATCGTTGGTTTATAAATTTAGATGATGATCCTGAACCTGAAATATTTGAAACAAACGGTGACGAGGATGGTGCAGATTACACTATTAGGGATCAGGATTTAATAATAGGAAAAGACAAAATATTGCTTTATATCAATCCGGTTATCATTGAAAATCAGAAAAAGTATTGGGGGTATTCCTGGGACGTAAAAAATATAATTGCCCGAAAAATCGGAACCGATATTGAACTGTTCTGCTCTTTAAACCATAAAGTAATCAGGGATGGGAATGAAGAATATGACCCGAAATTTCAGAAAATAATGCCCGTAATCTTTTTTACGGGACATCATACACAAGAGAGCGGAGATCATTTCATAAAAGAAGAACAATGGTTAACATTGAAAGAAATCATCAAACAAACCAAAAGATAAACCCTTAAAAAACAACACTTAATCTCTTGCCTAATTTTCTAAAACTTGTGTTTTTTTATTAAATATTCGCTCAGATCCTGAAAATTTTACTAAACACATAAACATAGATTTTATATGTAAAAAAGAGCAACGAAAAGAAATACATTTCTTTAACATAAAGAACTATGTTTATTTTAAACAAGTAAAACGCCTATTCTGAGAATCCAAAATCTATGTTTCTATGTGTTAAAATAATTACAACCAATAGATTATATTTTAAAATTCATTAGGTTTTGTTTTTGGGTTATAAAGCATTGCCGTACACAAACAGTTTTTCCTTTCTTTACTCATTAATATGGGGCAATTAATACAGGATTTGCAGCTTTCCCAAAATCGTTCGTCAGTAGTTAATTCAGAATAAGTAACGGGTTCAAAACCGAGTTCATGATTCATTTTCATTACTGTCAACCCTGTGGTTAGACTAAATATGCTAGCATTAGGATATCTTTGGCGGCTCAGCCAAAAGATTTTTCTTTTAATTCTTTTTGCAAGACCAGTATGTCTGAATTGTGGAGCGACTATTAATCCTGAATTAGAAACAAATTGTCCATTACCCCAAGAAGAAATAAAAGAGAAACCTGCCCATGTTCCGTCAGATGCAAAAGCAATAATAGCTTCTCCCTTTTTCATTTTTTCCTCTAGCGATTCTGGAGAACGTCCTGAGATTCCTGTTCCCCTTGCTATAGCCGATGATAAGGTCGTTTCGCAAATTTCTTTTATCCAAAATAGATGGTTGGCATTGGCGATTTCAATGGTGAAAGTTAGTAATTCCTCAGCTGGTTGAATACCTAATAATAAGGCTGTTTTGTCTGGGAATGGATCAGACAATAAAAAGGGGTTGTCTGAAAAACTTATGGTACGTTGTCGGGTTTTCATATCTAATTTAGCGTATTTGATTTTATTTATAATGCTAATACAAAATGAAATATTCAAATTACATACCAATGTAGGTTTATGGTTGCTGTGTAAGCGTTACAAACTGTCTTTGCTTGGTTTGCGCCAATAATAAGATATTTATTGGTAGATTCTATCCCTATCATAATGATAAGATTGTATCATTATGATATTGCTATAAACAAAAAATGATGAAATTATAAGTCTCATCATTCTTTTATATAAATATTCGCTTTGTTATTTTAGATAATCTGTTAGAGGTAAACTTTAGAAAACCTTTGAGCCTTTTTTCATTGAACCGTTAAATCTTTAGACGCACTGCGGTGCGTCTAAAGATAAACCTTTGTACCTCTGAACCTTTGCTTCTTAGAACCTTAGTCCCTCAGAACCTTCTAGTAAGCTAACAAATCCAAAAGTTCTTTCTCAAATCGACCTTTTGGTAAATATTGATCTTCAAGTGCTTTTGTAAACGGAATAGGAGAATCTAAACTCGCCACACGTTTTACAGGAGCATCTAAATAACGGAAACAGTTTTCCATAATTAATGCCGAGATATCACTTGCAATACCACCAAAAAGAGAATCCTCCTGATAAATTATTACGCGTCCAGTTTTCTTAACCGATTCAAAAATTGCTTCGGTATCCAACGGTTGTAATGTTCTTAAATCTAATAAATCAGCTGAGATTTCAGGATTTTTAGCCAACGTTTCCAGAGCCCAATGAACAGGAGCTCCAAAAGCAATGATAGTAACAGCTGTACCTTCTTTTAATAAAGCTGCTTTTCCTAACGGAATTGTATAATAATCTGTTGGAACATCTTGGTAAATACTTCTATATAATTGTTTATGCTCAAAGAACAAAACTGGATTTGGATCATTGATAGACTCATTTAATAGCCCTTTGGCATCATAAGGAAAAGCTGGGTAAACTACTTTTAAACCAGGAGTTTTTGTAAACCAGGCTTCATTGGTTTGCGAATGGAAAGGTCCTGCTTGAGTTCCGCCTCCACAAGGCATACGAACTACAACATCCGCTTTTTCTAACCAACGGTAATGTGATTTTGCCAATAAATTTACAATTGGATTAAATCCTGTTGAAACAAAATCGGCAAATTGCATTTCGACAATCGCTTTGTAACCATTTATAGAAAGTCCCATTCCGGCAGAAACCACAGCGCTTTCACAAATTGGCGTATTCCGTACACGTTCTTTTCCAAATAAATCTACAAAACCATCCGTAATTTTAAAAGCACCACCATATTCGGCAATGTCTTGTCCCATTATAACCGAATTAGGATGTAATTGCATTGATTGTTTTAAAGCTGAAGAAATAGCATCTATAAAACGGATATTTTTTTCTTCAGGATCTGGTGTGATTTCTTTATAGCTATATGGCGCATAAACATCATTTAACTCTTCTTCATACGAAGCCTCGATTTCAAATTCTACATTGGCAATAACCAAACTTTCTTCAATGTCCGTTTTAATATCTGCATGTAATTTCTCATCGTATTCAGGCGTTAATACCCCTATTTCTGTCAGGTAGTTCTTGTAATTATTTACAGGATCTTTTACTGCCCACATATCCATCAAGTCTTGCGGAACATATTTAGTACCACTCGCCTCTTCATGACCACGCATTCTAAATGTTTTAAACTCTAATAAAACAGGACGTGGATTTTCAATCATCGAAAGTTTTAATTCTGATAAAAGGTTATAAACCTCCAGAATATTATTCCCATCTATAATATGGCTTTCTATACCATAACCAACGCCTTTATCAGCAAGGTTTTCGCAACGATATTGCTCATTTGTAGGAGTCGAAAGTCCGTAACCATTATTCTCGATAATAAACATTACAGGTAATTCCCAAACAGCAGCAATATTTAATGCTTCATGAAAATCTCCTTCGCTCGTTGCTCCTTCACCAGTAAAAACAGCAGTTACCTTATTATTCTTTTTTAATTTATTAGCCAAAGCGATTCCGTCGGCAACACCTAATTGTGGTCCTAAATGCGAAATCATTCCGATAATCTTATATTGTTGTGTTCCGAAGTGGAAACTTCTGTCACGACCTTTGGTAAAACCATTTGCTTTTCCTTGCCATTGCGAAAAAAGACGGTATAATGGAATATCTCTTCCTGTAAAAACACCTAAATTACGGTGCATTGGCAAAATGTATTCATCGGAATCTAAAGCGGCAGTAACTCCTACCGAAATTGCTTCTTGCCCTATTCCAGAAAACCATTTAGAAACTTTTCCCTGGCGGATTAAGATGAGCATCTTCTCCTCTATCAATCTTGGTTTTAAAATTCTCTTGTATAAATCTAGTAGTTGGTCGTTGGTCAGTTTTTTTCTGTCAAAAATCATTTTTTGGTTTATTATTTAGTCAATGAATGTTGTAAAAATATAACAATTAAGCTATATTTTGTTATATAATTGTAAATTATTAGCATTTGTTGAAATAAAAATAACAAATTAGTTTTACATTTGCTCAAGATATGGTTTTTAAACCAATCAAGTTATCAATAAATATGTAAAGTATGCAAAACATTCCTAGTGTAGACTTACGTGATTTCCTTTCGGACAGCCCGGAACGTAAACAAAAATTTGTAAATGAAATCGGAAATGCATTTGAAAACATTGGCTTCGTTGCCCTAAAAGGTCATTTTTTAGATGATCAGTTAGTTGACGAACTTTATGGCGAAATTAGAAAATTTTTCGCATTGCCAATAGAATCTAAACATAATTATGAAATTCCAGGTATTGGAGGTCAGAGAGGTTATGTTTCTTTTGGTACAGAACACGCCAAAGGAAGAAAAGAAGGTGACTTAAAAGAATTCTGGCATTTTGGTCAGTATGTGAGTGAAGACTCAAAGTATGCCTCAGAATACCCAGAAAATGTTGAAGTAACAGAACTACCTAAATTTAATGCAGTTGGTAAAGAAGCGTACCAAATGCTTGAAAAAACTGGAGTTTATGTTTTAAGAGCTTTAGCATTACACCTTGGATTAGATGAATTTTACTTTGACAAATATGCCAAAGACGGAAATTCTATCCTACGTCCTATTCACTACCCACCAATTACATCTGAACCTAAAGATGCAATTCGTGCTGCTGCTCACGGTGATATTAACCTTATTACCTTATTAATGGGAGCGCAAGGAAAAGGATTACAAGTTCAAAATCATGATGGAGAATGGATTGATGCCATTGCCGAAGATGATCAATTGGTAATTAATGTTGGAGACATGCTTTCTCGTCATACCAACAACAGACTAAAATCGACTATTCACCAAGTAGTTAACCCTCCAAGAGAATTATGGGGAACATCTCGTTACTCAGTTCCGTTTTTTATGCACCCAGTAAGCGATATGCGTTTGGATTGTTTAGAAAATTGTATTGATGCCGAGAATCCTAAAAAATTCGAGGATATTACTGCTGGAGAATATTTATACGAACGTTTGGTAGATTTGGGTTTAATCAAAAAATAATCTTTAAATTTACCTAATAATAAAAAGACATTGAGTTTATACTTAATGTCTTTTTAATTTTAAAATAAATTACAAATGGACTTACAAGACCAACTAAAAAATCTTTTCCCGGATCACGAAGTATCTCCCGACGAAATTGTGGTTCCAGAAGATCATACGCTTTTTATTCAAAAAGAGCCTATGATTTGTAAATACGAAAAACGAAAAGGAAAAGCTACAACCATAATCGAAGGTTACGAAGGAACCGATGAAGATTTTAAAATCCTAGCCAAAGAAATTAAAACCAAATTAAGCGTTGGCGGTACTTTTAAAGATGATTCTATTATTATACAAGGTGATTACCGAGATAAAATAATGGAAATACTAAAAGCTAAAGGATTTAAAGTAAAACGTGTAGGAGGCTAGAGTTTAGTCCCGTGATCAGTTTCGGGTTTCAGTTACATAACTTTGACCGCAAAATTTTTCTTTGCGAGCCTTGCGTTTATGAAAATCTAGTATGAAACCTTTGTGCCCTTTGCGGTTAAATCATAACAAAACACATGAAAAGACGCACTGCGGTGCGCCTCTACAGAACTGAACCTTTAAAAAAATAAAAAAAAAGACGTACAGTTATGCGCTTCTATAAGAAAACCTTAGAATCTCAGAACCTTTGTCTCTTTGAACCTTTAAAAACCCTTTGAACCTTAAAAAAAAAACAATGATACAATCATCAGAATTAATACTAAATCCAGACGGAAGCGTCTATCATTTAAATCTTCGCCCAGAACATATTGCAAATGACATTATTTTTGTAGGCGATCAAAATCGTGTAGAAAAAATTACTCAGTTTTTTGACAGCATCGAGTTTTCTACACAAAAAAGAGAATTTAAAACTCAAACTGGAGTTTATAAAGGAAAAAGAATTACTGTAATGTCTACTGGTATTGGTCCAGATAATATTGATATTGTAGTAAACGAATTAGACGCTTTGGTAAATATTGATTTAGAAACTCGTAAACCAAAAGAAAACCTAACCTCTCTAAATATTATCAGAATTGGAACTTCTGGTTCACTACAAGCAGATATTCCTGTAGATAGTTTTGTAATGTCAACTTTTGGACTTGGTCTTGATAATATGCTTCGTTCTTATTTAATCGATGAAGTTTCGAATGTTGCAATGGAAGAAGCTTTTATAAACCATACCAATTGGGACATCCGTAAAGGAAAACCATATGTAATTGCTGGTTCAGAGAAATTAGAAAAGCTTATCGAAAGTGACAAAATACATAAAGGAATCACTGCAACTGCAGGAGGTTTTTATGGTCCACAAGGGCGTGTTTTACGTTTAAACATTCAGGATGAAGAATTAAATGCTAAAATGGATAATTTTACTTTTAATGATAACCGAATTACAAATCTAGAAATGGAAACTGCTGCTATTTATGGACTTTCGGCACTTTTAGGACATCATGCATTATCACTAAATGCAATTATTGCCAATCGTGCTTCGGGAACTTTTAGCGAAGACCCATACAAAGCTGTAGATGAATTAATTAAATACACGTTAAACAAATTAATTACGAATTAATATGCAAAATGCAATCTACAAGTTTGAAAAATTACTCCATGAAAATTCAGAATATTTAAAATCTTTAGACAACGAAACTTTAGAAAATAAACCTCCTGAAAAATGGTCAAAAAAAGAAATTTTAGGACATCTTGTAGATTCATCCATACATAATTTAATTCGTTTTACAGAGATAAATTATCTGCCAAAGCCGTATCATCACAGGCCATACAACCAGAAAGATTTGGTTAACATAAACCAATATCAAACAATGGATATGGAGGAGTTAATACAGCTTTGGTACTCGATAAATAAGCAAATTATTAGACTTTTAAAATCTGTTGATGAAAAAGCATTAGATTATGAAATCCTTTTAAGTGATGGTTCTATGATTAACCTCGATTTCTTGATGAAAGATTACGTTGAGCATTTGGAACATCATATTAATCAAATAAAAAAATAGTATGACTTTAAGAGTTGCTCGCCATACAAATGATCTAGGAAAACTAGTAAATTTCTATGTCAATATTTTGGGATTTGAAAGACTAGGAGGTTTTGAAAATCATAATAATTATGATGGAGCTTTTATCGGGAAACCTGATTTAGGCTGGCATTTTGAATTTACAAAGTCGAATGATAAAGCCAATCATACTTCAGATGAAGACGATGCTATAGTATTATATCCCGAAACACTTTTAGAATATAATCGATTAGTAGTTAACATTATAAATAATGACATATCATTTATAACGGCTAAAAATCCATATTGGAATTTGGAAGAAAACGGAAAAATGTTTCTTGATCCAGATGGTTTTCGCATTATAATTTCACCATTAAAGGCTAAATAAATTTTCTAAAATCTAAGTAGTCCAACTAATCTAATAATCTAAGTAGTCTAAAATGAAAACTATAAAAATAGCAGGTGTTCCCGAGCATTTTAATTTACCATGGCATTTATGTATTGAAAATGGCGAATTCGAAAACGAGGGAATCGATTTACAATGGACAGATGTTCCCGAAGGAACGGGCAAAATGTGCCAGATGCTTCGCGATGGCGAAACTGATATTGCTGTAATATTAACCGAAGGAATCGTAAAAGATATAGCTGCAGGAAACCCAAGCAAAATTGTGCAAGTATATGTACAATCGCCTTTAATTTGGGGAATACACGTTGCGGCAAAATCAGATTATAAGACCATCGGAGATTTAGAAAACAAAAAAGTAGCAATTTCCCGCTTAGGTTCAGGATCACAATTAATGGCTTACGTAAATGCCAATAATCAAGGTTGGAAAACAGATAATCTGGAATTCGAAATCGTAAACACTATCGATGGCGCAGTCGAAGCACTAACAAATAAAACTGCCGATTACTTTATGTGGGAACGTTTCATGACAAAACCATTAGTCGATAAAGGCATTTTCAGACGCATAACCGACTGTCCTACTCCATGGCCATCATTTGTAATTGCCGTGCGTGACGAAGTATTAAAAAAGAATCCAGAGGTAATTGCTTCAATTCTAGAAGTTATAAACGCCACAACCGAAGATTTCAAGTCAATACCTAGCATAGACAGAACTTTAGCCGAATTATTTGAGCAAAAAGTCGAAGATATTCAAGAATGGTTAAAACTTACACAATGGTCACAAAAACCATTAAATGAAAAAACATTTAATAAAATTCAAAATCAATTATTTGAACTGAGTATTATTGATAAAAAAGGTACTTTTGTAGAAACGGTAAAAGTTCTTTAAAAATTGCTTAGGGGGCATTATGATAAAAAATAGAAAAATTGACTTAATAAAACTTAAAAGTAGCCTTCAGGTAAAATCACCTTGGAACCAGGTTATTATTATGCTATTGAGTTTTTTAATCACGCTTCCTACTTTTATCATATTGCACCAAAATTTAATCGACCTCAACTGGCCCTTTAATTTTGATAGAGTTTTACTCTTTATATTTGTTCTCGTAGCACTCTATTTTCTCTTAATGCAATTAAAAACGATAATCATTATTTGTATCGTTTTATACCTCATAATCTTGTTTTACGGAACCGCTTTGGGCAATTATGGCTTTAGCGAAGTTGCCGAAGATTACAATTCGATTATCTATACCATGTCTGATAATCCTTATCCTCAAGATATTATTGTTGCCAAACTACTTCCGTTTCCTAACAAATCTAAGATTATTAATGCCATAGAATATCAAAATCCTAAAGTGAGGAATTTTGCTATAATGGCAACGTCTAAACATTTTAAGAACATCAAAGGATATTCGGATTATAGAACCATAATACAATGTTTTGCTGTTTTTAAAGAAATCAATAGCCGATGGAATTATGTAAATGATCCCAAAGAAGGTGACTATATCGCTACAGCAAGTGAGTCCTTAATGTATTTTTCGGGCGATTGCGACGATCATTCTATTTTAATGGCGGCAGCTGTACGCTCTATTGGCGGCACACCAAGGCTTATTCATACCAAAGGACATATTTACCCCGAAATATTAATTGGGTCAATGATAGACCTCGAAAAAGTAAATTACTTGATTAAAAATGTCCTTTTTGTAAACGAAAGCTACAAGAAAACATTGCACTATCACATCGATGAACGCGGACAAGTATGGCTAAACCTTGATTATACAGCCAAATATCCCGGAGGACCATTCATGTCCGAAGAAATTCTAGGAGAACTTACACTTAAATAAAACCCTATAGTTTGTCAATTTCGACGTAGGAAACCTGAGCGATTTAACCGCAAAGTTCACAAAGAGATACACAAAGGACGCTAAGTATTTTTTTTTTAAAATCATTTTAATCTTTTAATCTGTGACAAAAAAATTAACCGCAGAGGGCGCAAAATTTCTCTACAATTTTGTCATTTCTATTTAGCGTCTTTACGTGATATTTTTTCGGAACAGGAGAAGAATAAGGAGCTATTTCCAGCTCTCCACTCTATCTTTTCTTTGTTAAAGAAACAAAGAAAAGGATGCCGTTGCTATCTGGGCTAGAGATTTTATGGAAATATCAGTTTAAATAGTATTTTAGTGTGCTAGAAATTACCTGGAAGATGATTCCTAAAACTTCGTAAAAAATGACCGAACTAATTGCATTTATAAATACGCTACAAGAATTAGATTTCGAAACCGAACAAGCTATCAAAAAATGCTTTGTCAAGGAAACCTATGCTAAAAATGAGTTTATCGTTGAAGAAGGAAAAATATGTTCAAAAATCAGTTACATAAAATCAGGATTAGTCCGTAGGTTCTATCTTGATGATGGTGAAGAAATAACTAAATGGATTTATACCAACGACCAGTTCGTTACATCATTAAGTAGTTTTTTTGAACAAAAACCATCATTCGAAATCTTTCAAGCCTGTGAAGAAACTATACTATATTCCTTATCTTATACTGATGAGCAACTTTTATTAGAATACCCATTATTTGCAAAATTTCATATAAAACTACTAAGGCTATATCTTTCTAAACTTAATGAATTCCATCATTCATATAAACTAATGAGTGCTCAGGAAAAATATATGTACTTACTTCATTCATTTCCTTCCATCATAAAAAAAGCAAAATTAAAACATATTGCTTCCCTTATCAATGTAAGTCCAGAAACCTTAAGCCGAATAAGAGCTTCAATTAATTGATATTACATCAATCTAAATCATTTATATTTTTTCAACATTTGCCAACTAATAAAGCAAAAGTGAAAAATACAATAATAGGAAAGAAAGCCAATATTGGGAAAAATGTTCATATAGGAAATTTTACTACTATAGAAAGTGACGTCATAATTGGCAATAATACTTGGATTGGTAATAATGTAAGTATCTTAAATGGCTCAAGAATTGGCGAAAATTGCCAAATACATTCGGGAGCAGTGTTGGCAGGAATGCCACAAGATTTAAAATATAATGGAGAAAATACAACACTCGAAATCGGAAATAACAATATTATACGAGAATTTGTAACCATTAATAAAGGAACAATATCCAAACAAAAAACTATAATTGGAGATAATAATTTATTGATGTCTAATGCACATATTGGTCATGATAGCCTGATTGGAGATAATTGTATTATAGGATTTAGTGTTGGGATGGCTGGAGAGGTAATTGTAGGCAATTGGGCTAATATTAGTGGATTAACTGCAATACATCAATTTTCTGTTATTGGTGAGCACAGCATGATTAGTGGCATGAGTCGCATTGTAAAAGATATTCCTCCATACATAATGGCAGCTCGAGAACCACTGAGTTATGTGGGCATAAATACTGTAGGTTTAAAAAGGAGAGGATTTGAAACTGAAAAATTAAATGAACTCAAAGAAATATATCGTATTATTTTTCAAGAAAAGAAAAATACAACCCTTGCTTTAGAATTAATTGAAAACCACTTTAAACAAACTGTAGAACGCGATAAAATCATACACTTTATAAAACAATCAGCTAGAGGAATTATAAAAGGTAATATCTAATAAAATTTCGAAATACAACATTAACTTCTATTCTTTACATTAAAAACACTTCCTTTTTTATTCCAAAAATATTAAAACAACTAATTGTAAAACACGTATTTATACTCAATTTTCTATAAAACCTTGTTTCTATCTTTGATTTAGTAACCTACGCTAAAAATCAAAAAGAAATGAAAAAAGACGCTATTGCCCCACCTACGCGATGGACCAGAGATTATTTATTTGATATTCTCAAAGATTTAGGAATCCATTACATATTTGGTGTTCCCGGTACCAACGAAATCCCACTAATAGATGGAACCTCTTACCCCGAAAATGGAGTTAAGTATATAGAATGTTTACACGAAAATATTGCTATTGGAGCTGCAATGGGTTCAGCCCGAATGACAGGTAAACCAGGAGTACTTATAGTACATGTAACACCCGGAATTGCCCACAGTATTGGTAATCTTTTTAACGCTCATCGATCGCAAATGCCATTAGTAGTACTTTGTTGTCAGCAACAGAACGAGCTGGTAACACAAGAACCATTACTAGCATCAAACTTAGTAGATCTTGCCAAACAATACACAAAATGGGCGCATGAAGTACGCACAGCCGAAGAAATGCCACTTGTATTACAAAGAGCCTTTAAAGAAGCTATGGCGCCGCCAAATGGTCCAGTTTTTATCTCTATACCATGGGAATTTACTATGGTAGCCATCGAGGAAAATCAAAAAATAAAAGGAGTTACCCGTATTTCTCCACACTTTACAGGAGATGATGAGTCTATTAAAGAAACTGCTAATTTATTGGCTACAGCCAAAAACCCGCTTATTGTAGCTGGCGATGCAGTAGGATATGCCAATGCCTGGAAAGAAATTCAAGACCTAGCCGAATTAATTGGTGCACCCGTAGTTTTACAATCCTTTAGTAGTGTTGCAAACTTCCCAAACAATGACTATCACTGGCAAGGAGAATTAGCAGGAAGCCAAGCAGGAGTTCAAGCTGCTTTTAAAGACCATGACGTTGCATTTTTAATCGGTTTTGGAGCTCAGGCACAAGTAGCAGTATTCAAATATTCAGATGGACCGCTTATACCAGAACAGGTAAAACTAGCCTATCTTACAAACAACACTTGGGATATAGCTAAGAATTTTTATGGTGAAACAGCCATTTTAGGAGATATTAAAGCCACGTTACCCATACTAAACAATTATATCTCCCCGCAAAGACCTAAAGAAGCCGATGCAAGAAATCAAAAACTCAAGGCCTTAGATCTTGTTCGTGCACAAAAATGGGATCTGTATCATGAAAAAGCTATGAATGAGCCAGATATCTGGGCAGTTGTTATAGCCAAAGCATTAAAAGAAGCTATAGAAGATCGCAACTTAGCCGATAATTTTGTCTATGTACACGAAGCTGTATCCGATGGAGCTCCATTTCAGTATTATCTACCTTTTGGAACCAATGGAGCAAAACCTATTAGTTACTATTGTGTAGCAGGAGGCTCACTAGGATGGTCAATGCCAGCATCATTAGGAATTAAACTAGAAGACAAAACTTCACAAGGAATTGGTACTAAATTAGTCATTAATGCCATTGGCGATGGATCATCTTTATTCTATCCGCAAACATGGTGGACAGCAGCGCACGAAAAATTACCAATCTTATATATCATTACCAATAATCACGAATACCATACATTACAGTTAGGCTTACAACAAGTAGTTGCTGCCTATGGTAAAGCTCCCGGATATGGATGGAACCCTAAAACAATGGATCCCGCTTATTTGCGATTAGAAAGACCAAAAATGGATTTTGTAAATCTGGCAAAAGCTTTTGGTGGAGAACATGGCGAAGTTGTTCTTACTCCCGCTACTGTAAAAGAAGCTGTCGAGAGAGGAATAAATCATGTTTTAGGTAATAATACCTCTTATATACTAGATATGCGTATTGCATCGGATACACCACCAATACAAATAAAATCTAATGATGCAACCTTTTTGGTCGATAAACGATATGCATTACAACCAACCTTAAATATATCTCTGGAAGATTCATTAAGAGGGAATTCATTAAACATGAAAGCATCTTTAAAAAACACTGACCTTCTAGAAAACGAAAGTACAATACTTAATTTACCATCACTCTTTTAAAGAAATAATCGTTGTGAAAACAACATAAATATATAACAAAATGGAAAACGAAAAAATTGATATCGCCATAGTTGGTGGAGGTGTTTCGGGCGTATACAGCGCATGGAAACTAAAAACAAAATATCCAAACAAAAAGATTGTTCTTTTTGAAGGAGGAGATCATATTGGAGGGCGTTTATTATCTGTAATCCCCCCAGGAATTCCTAATATGGTAGCAGAGTTAGGCGGAATGAGAATTCTTGAAAACACACAACATTTAATTGTAAAATTAATAGATGATATTAATGCAAAATTATCTCAGGAGGATCAAATCAAGTTATATGATTTCCCAGTAGATCAGCCACAAAACATCGCTTATTTGCGTGGAGAGCACCTGCGTTTATCTGATTTTACAAGCGAACCAGACAAAGTACCTTATAAATTATCCTTTTTAGAAAAAGGCAATACTTCTGGAGCCATAATTGTAAATGCAATCGAACAATTGGTTCCGGGCATAACAAATACGGAATTGACGGAAAAAGAGCGTTTAAAAATGTGTCAGGAAGCTACTTTTGAAGGAGAGCCGTTATACAAATTAGGTTTTTGGAATCTGCTCTATCGCGTAATTAGTGGTGAAGCATATCAATTTAGTATCGATTCCGGAGGATATAACTCAACACTAGTCAATTGGAATGCTGCTGATGCAATCCCGTGGTACCTCTCAGATTTTGGTATTAAACCTGTATATAAAGGATTTAAAAATGGATTTCAACAAGTTCCGATTTCATTAGCAAACTTCTTCGAAGCAGATGGAGGCGAAATAAGATTAGACTCCAAACTCGAAGGATTTGAGTCTAAAAATAATTTATTTGAACTTACTGTAAATGGCGAAATAATCGAGGCGACACAATTAATATTAGCAATGCCACGTCGTTCGCTAGACTTATTAACCAATACTTCGCCTAGATTACAGGAAATTCAATCCCTTATAAGCAGTGTAACACCACGACCATTATTTAAAATATTTACGACCTATACAAGTCCTTGGTGGAGAAATGCAGGATATAATGATTCTGAAGGAGAATATGTTCCATTACAATCCGGAAGAACCGTTACCGATTTACCAATAAGACAAACTTATTATTGGCCATTAAATAACGGACATCCTTCAGTAAGTGGAGAATCAATGCTATTAGCAAGTTATGATGATGGTTCGAATATCGGTTTCTGGGATGGACTTAGACCTCAACGTAAAAAAGCCTGGAAAAAAGGCATCTCACATGCCGAACTTCTGGACGATCCGTTTATTGGAGAATATTCGGAAACAGAATCTCTTTTAAGCAAAGCTTTAAATCAAACCTGGCATCAATATCAGGCTCCACGTAAAATGGTCGAAGAATTAAGCCGTCAGTTAAAACAAATACATGATGTCGATTATGCACCAGCAGTTAAGAACGCATCGTTCCGTGACTGGGGAGAAGACCCTTTTGGAGGAGGTTGGAATAGTTGGAATATTGGAGTAAAAAGCTGGGAAGTAAAAGAAAAAATTATCCACCCGATAGACAACTGTTCTTTATATATATGTGGAGAAGCTTATTCAGATGGACAAGGCTGGGTTGAAGGAGCATTACAAACTGCAGACATGATGCTAACAAAATTCATTGCTGTAGAAAGTAAAACCCCAGTACAACAAGAAGCTACTCTATAAAGCTA
The DNA here is from genome assembly GCF_002156885.1 of Flavobacterium sp. AJR. Classification (NCBI taxonomy): domain Bacteria; kingdom Pseudomonadati; phylum Bacteroidota; class Flavobacteriia; order Flavobacteriales; family Flavobacteriaceae; genus Flavobacterium; species Flavobacterium sp. AJR. Next base: position 21,612 of record NZ_NCWQ01000006.1, read on the forward strand.
AACAACTAATTTTGCCCCCCCTTTTTATACTCAAAAAAGCTCAATTCAGTTGAATTGGGCTTTTTTTTTATTAAGGTTCTGAGAGGCAAAGGTTCAAAGTTGCAATCCCGAAGCTTCGGGACTGAGGCACAAAGGCTCTGAAAAGCTTTGTGGACTTTGCGTAAAACCTTGCGTCCTCTGCGGTTAATTGTATCCAAATATCCTCAAACTTGTCACCCTGAAGCAGGAAGGGTCTCCGTAAATAACTCAATTATCCAATGAAACAATTCAAGAAAAAAAATGAGCCTTTACTCTATTTAACATGAGAGTATTTACTCTGTGTTATATGCTAACTTATTATCATCTAAATCAAATACTGTTCTTCATTTTGTCGAGCTACTAGCGGAGACCCTTCTTGAGTCAGGGTGACAAGATTATGCATGTATTGTGGCAAAATCTTACCTTATATTTTTGTTTTCTTTTTTCAACCTTAGTACCTCAGTCCCGAAGCTTCGGGATTGCAACTTTGAACCTTAGTACCTCAGAAACTTTGAACCTTTATTAAAAATCATTTACTATACAGAATATTCGTCTTATTGATACAAAAAAAGATAAAAGGAAGAGGAAATCTAGCATCAATGTAACATTTTTAAATCAAGAAAAATGCATGATATATAATTCAAAAATACCTTAGTCCCAGCATTCATAATACATTAATAACTAGTCAATTCAATCCTAAAATCTTAAATTTTATTATTTGATTGAATATTATTTTTTTGTAACTTTTCATGTTTAACTTTTAATCAAAAAAACTATGAAAAAATCTACACTGCTTATCTTCGGGATTGCCTTATTATCAATATTAATGATTTCATGTCATAAAGGAAGAAATACACTCGTTAATTCCTGGAAAGTTACCAATGTAGAGGTCAAAAAACCACTTACAGATTCAATCAAAAACATAATACTCACTAAAGGAAATCTTACGTTTACAAAAGATGGAAAAGTAACCGGGTATTTAGATTCAGAATTAAATGGAACATTTGCTCTATACAAAGCAGGAAAAAGTTTAATTATTAAAGATGAAGTAGGTACTCCCTACCCTTTTGTAAGTACTATAGAAAAAGATCAATTAATATTAGATGGTGAAGAAATGAAACTAACATTAGACAAGAAATAAACCTAGAACTTATCTAATGCTTTCAACCAAAAAAAACATAATTCTTTAAGCTCCTTATCATTTTAAGGAGCTTTTTTATTTCAAACAAAACATAAAAATTTACAATTTTATTACGCTGTACAAAATGCAATCGATATTGCTTTAATAAATAATATAAAGCTACAATACCCTTTCAAATCAAAATATCTACTAAATTAATCGTCAAACAAATAACTATAATTTAGTAATATCCTGTATGTAAATTTCTTTTCGGTTATAAACAAGAATCTGATTTGTTTCTAATTCATTAATCAGTTGTGTGGCTGTTTGCCTTGAAGTACAAATAATTTGAGCAATATCATTTTGAGTTAGATAATTCTCTATTCTAACTGAGTTTCCAGACTGAACACCTTCTTTTGCTGCCCAATCTTTTAGAAACTGAATCATTCTGGTTCTGGCATCCTTAGAGATCAGATTAGAATAACTGTTTTTGATACGTTTCATTTTTAGCCCGACAAATTTAGTGTAAGACAGCGCCAAAGCAGGATTTCGCAATAATAAATCTTCAAAATCTGACATCAAAAAACTACATATTGTAACATCGTCAGAGAGTACTTTGGCATATTCATTTGTCTGTTCATCCGTTTCGAGACTTAATTCTCCAAATAAATCTCCTTTCTGGATAATATCCTTTATATTTTCATTGCCTTCTTCATCAACAGAAACAATTTTGATATTTCCTTTTTTCAACAAAAAAATACGAGGCACATCAGAAGAAGAAAAATAAATAATTTCTCCTTTGTTTGCTTTTTTAAAACCAGTGATAATACATAATTGTTTTATTTGTCTAAAACTCAATGTTTCAAACAATTTGTGATCACGCAAATACCAATACTTTAATTCCTCATACATAACATAAAATCTATTGTTGTAAATATAACTGATTTTTATACTTTTTATAGCTGAGATATTGAATTATATAGCTTTGTTATTCTTTTTCTTAAAATAATAGAAGAAAAAAATGACAGCAGAATTATCTCCAAAATCATATTATATGCTCTATTAAACAAAAAAATGTATCTTTGTAATCTCAAAATTAAAGCAACACTATATGTGAAAAATAATTTCTTTCGGACAATCAAGAAGGTAGACTCCAAATCGAGTCTGCTTAATTTATTCATCTCAAAAGAAAGAAATTATGCTTATTCTACAAAACATTTCATATACACATCCCAACAAGGAATTGTTATTTGACACTATTAGCTTTACTGTCAACACTAACGAAAAAATCGCCTTAATAGGCAACAATGGCACAGGAAAATCGACTTTGCTTAAAATCATTGCAGGCAAATTACAACCCTCAAACGGACAAGTAAGATGCGGCTCTGAACCTTATTATATACCACAAATATTTGGTCAGTATAATGATCTTACAATTGCTCAGGCATTACAAATTGAAGAAAAACTAACCGCTCTAAAAGAGATTCTGGAAGGAAACGTATCCGAAAATAATCTTAACGCATTAAATGATGATTGGACAATCGAGGAACGCTGCAACAATGCCTTAAAATACTGGCAATTAACTGACTTAGATTTATCTCAAAAAATAGAAACTTTAAGCGGCGGACAAAAAACAAAGGTTTTCCTTGCTGGTATTTCTATTCATCAACCAGAATTAGTGCTGTTAGACGAACCCAGTAATCATCTTGATGTAGCTGCCAGACAATTATTGTATGATTTTATTCAGTCTACATCGAGCGCTTTAATTGTAGTAAGTCACGACCGAAAATTATTAAATCTTTTAAACACCGTTTTCGAACTAAGTAAGCGAGGTATTGGTGTTTATGGTGGTAATTATGATTTTTATGCTGAGCAAAAGCAAATAGAACAAAACGCCCTAAACCAGGATTTACATAGCAAAGAAAAAGCGTTACGAAAAGCCAAAGAAAAAGAACGTGAAACGCTGGAACGCCAACAAAAACTAGACGCTCGTGGCAAAAAGAAACAGGAAAAAGCTGGTGTAGCCCGAATAATGATAAATACCTTAAGGAATAATGCCGAGAATAGTACCTCGAAAATAAAGGGAATGCATGCCGAAAAGATTGATGGTATCTCACATGAACTGCAAGAATTACGTTCGGCTTTGCCAGATATTGACAAAATGAAATTTGGTTTTGATAATTCGTCATTACACAAAGGCAAAATTCTGTTTAATGCCAAAGACATTAATTATAGCTATGATAATGAGTTTGTTTGGAAGCAAAACCTAAATATTCAGATTACTAGTGGCGAACGCATTGCATTAAAAGGATCTAATGGTTCAGGAAAAACCACTTTGATAAAATTAATACTGGGGAAATTAGAACCAAAAACAGGTATATTATCCCGAGCAGAAAATACGTCAGTTTATATAGATCAGGATTATTCGCTTATAGACAATCAGCTTAAAATATACGAACAAGCACAACAATTTAATACCACCGCATTACAAAAGCATGAAATCAAGATGAGGCTTAACCGTTTCTTATTTACCAAAGAAGATTGGGATAAACCTTGCAATGTATTAAGTGGTGGAGAAAAAATGCGTTTGATGCTTTGTTGTCTAACAATAAGTAATCAGTCGCCAGATAGTATAATCCTCGACGAACCGACAAATAATCTTGATATTCAAAACATCGAGATCCTAACTGCAGCAATTAATGAGTTTAAAGGAACATTAATCGTTATATCACACGACGAATACTTTTTAGAACAAATAAATATTGAGCGAACAATTTTATTGTAAAATATATGGAATCTTTAAAAGTACAACATCAAGAATTTGAATCTCCTACAGAATTGCTCGCTGCCATAAAATGTTTTTGGTATGATAAAAGAAATTTAGGAGAATTAGAAACTAGTTTTGAAGTAGTTCCAGATGGTTATGCCGAAATAATTTTCTATTTCGGCAGCACGTGCAGCATATCTTATAATGGAAATTTACAGCCGCTCCCGTCACCATTTTTGATAGGATTACTTAATAAACCGGTTCTTTTTTATGCCAAAGATTGTTTAGAAATTATCGGTATAAGATGTTATCCCTGGACAGTATTTGATTTACTAGGATTATCCTCTGGAAAAAACGGAGTGCAATCGTTTGAACATCCTATAAGCCAGCTTCAATCAGTATTAAAAGATTTAGTACTTAACAATAAAATTGATGGCGCCATAACTCTGATAAAACAATACTTCCTGAATGTACAATCGCAAATCCCTACTAACAGTATGTTATACAAAGCTGGAGTTGCTATGAATAAAGCAAACGGCTCTATACCCGTAAGTCAAGTTGCCGAAGCTGCACATGCAACAGTTCGTACTTTAGAAAGAAAGTTTAAACAATCCTCTGGTTATAGTGTAAAAGACGTATCAGGACTCATGCGGTTTGAGCAAGTACGAAACCAATTATGGGACAATCCAAATTCGAATATTGCCAGTTTAGCTCATGAATTTGGCTACACCGATCAATCTCATCTAAGTAAAGAATTTAAGCGTTATAGTGGCACTACACCAGCGGCATTTGCACGAAAGGCAAAGAAAGAAACGTTAAGTAATGATTTTGTCGCGTTTATACAATCCTAACCTACTAACATTATTGAATTTTGTATGATAATTAATAATACAAAATCATGTTACTTAAAAATAAAAAAATAGCCATTATAGGTGCAGGACCAGTCGGTCTTACCATGGCAAAATTACTACAGCAAGAAGGAATAGATGTAACTGTTTACGAAAGAGACAAAGACGCACAAACAAGGATTTCTGGCGGAACACTCGACCTGCATAAAGGTTCTGGACAAGAAGCAATGAAAAAAGCTGGATTGCTCGAAAAGTATTATGCAATGGCAACACCCATGGGAAGAACCGTTGCTAACGAGCAAGCCAAAGTGCTATTCTCTAACAAACCTACTGCCAAAAACAGAAATGATAATCCTGAGATAAACAGAAATGATTTAAGAAAATTGCTACTAGATAGTTTAGCAAATGATACCGTAATTTGGGACAGAAAATTTACTGATATTAAAGAAGAAAACGGAAAATGGCTTTTACAATTTGAAAATAAAAAAGATGTAATCGCAGATTTTGTTATTGGTGCCAATGGCGGAATGTCTAAAGTGAGAAAATATGTAACAGATGCTCAAATAGAATACACTGGAACGCTTATTATACAAGGTGATATTTCTGAGCCAGAAATTGCCTGTAACGAGTGCTACAAATTATGCAATGATAATATACTAATGATTGCAGCCGAAGGTAATTCGCTAGTTGCAAACCCTAAGAATGGTAATATATTGAGCTACAATGTAATTTTTAAAACACCTGAAAATTGGAATCCAGAAACTGCATTAAACCCCGAAGATACCGAAAGTGTAAGAACATACCTTATCGATAAATTTGCCCATTGGCATGACAGTTATAAACAATTATTTAGCGCTACATCATCTTTTATTTTATGGCCAACGAGAAGAATACCTTTAGGAAATCCTTGGAAGAATAACCGCCCTTTGCCTATCACACTTATTGGCGATGCTGCACATATAATGCCTCCTTTTGCTGGTCAAGGCGCAAATACAGGATTATTAGACGCCTTAATTTTATCTGATAATCTGACTAATGGAAAATTTGAAACCATAGAAGCAGCAATCAATGATTATGAACAAAAAATGATGATTTATGCAACCGAAGCACAACAAGAAACAAGCCAGAACGAAATAGCCATGCATGCTTCAGACTTTTCATTCCTGAAATTCTATGAATAAATCTCATTCAATCCAATAATAAATGCACTAGTTTCAATAAAAAAATTAAATCTTCTTGCCTTCTAATTGCAATCTATAAAATTAAGCTCCTTAAGAAATTAGGGAGTTTTTTTATGTCAAAAACGTGGTATTAGTCAAAAAATCGCTTGTTATTAATTATAAAATAATCATATATTAGCAATACAAAAATTACATTTTAATACAAACTCAAACTAAATTGAGTTTACTTATTTCATTAATAATCTAATATTCAAACAAATGCAAAACCAAGAAATATTCTTTGCCAAAGGAGATAGTCCAAAAATGATAGAAGCTTTTAAAAATGCTCAAGAAACATTTAAATATTTTTGGAGAGAATTATCTTGGGAATACCGCCGAATTGTACCTGCATTAACCGTAGCGTGCGTAAAAGTAGCCTTCTCGCAAGATGTAGACGGAAATGAACATCCTATTGTAGAACATATGTGGATTAACGATATCTCTTTTGATGGTGAACAAATAAAGGGTGTTTTAATAAATGATCCAAACGAATTAACAAACATCGAGAACGGAGATGAAGTTGTAGTTCCTTTAAACCAAATTAGCGATTGGTTATTTGCAATTCAAGGTAGTGCTCCAAAAGGGCTTTCAAAACTATTCTCATCGCCTCAACCTAGAGCATATGGAGGATTTACCATTCAGGCAATACGCTCAGAAATGACCAATCAGGAAAGAAAAGATCATGATAAAGCCTGGGGATTAGATTTTGGCGATTACAATGAAGTACTTCTTGTTAACGAGCAAAAAGAAAAGCCAGAAAACCTTATAGAACATCCTATGAGCAAAAACATGAAAGAAAAACTCCAGGATTTCTTAAAGCAAAATCCTGACGAAATTACTTATCAGGATGAAGAAGGGTTCTCGTTATTACATACTGAAACCGTTGCTGGAAATTTAACTTCTATAACTCTTTTATTAGAGTCTGGCGTAGATAAAAACATGAAAACAAGTCAAGGTAAAACAGCATTAGACATTGCTAAACAATTAAACTGGGAGCATATTATTCCTGTTCTTAGTAATTAAATATGAAAAGATTTAAATATTCGATTGTTTTAGGATTAGGAACAAGCCTTATTCTAAGTTTATACTTAACCCTTACAGAAGACTTTAATAATGATGTACTTATTGTATGTGCTATTTTTGTTTTTATCATGATGACTTTAATGTCTTATTTTAAAATGTTTGCACATATAACAAATCAAGAAGTAAAATTTCAACAACTAAAAAACGTAGCATATTCAGGACGTGCAAATCATTATAAAGATGGAGTAACAGTTGGTGGGAATCTTTACCTAACAGACAATCAGCTTATTTTTCAAACCAACATGCTAAACTTTATTCAAAAGCATGAAACGGTAATTGATATTAAAGATATAACCGAAACCCATTTTGAAAAAACATTAGGAATCGTTAATAACGGATTATCTATAATCACTTCTAATGGTATGAATGAACGATTTGTTGTAACAAACAGAGAAATTTGGAAAAATGAGATCGAAAAAGCCATAAAAAACAATTAAACAATATCCCAGAATAACACCCCTAAATGAACAGTAACCTTATTTTTGATCAAATATCTAAACTGCCAGAAAGCTCCAGAAAAACCTTGGAGGAAAACATTACTTTGGTTAGTTTCCCCAAAGGACATATTTTATTAAAAGCAGGTAAAATCGAATCAAATATCTATTTCATAAAAAAGGGAATTGTAAGAGCTTATGTAAACCAGAATGACAGCGATGTTACTTTTTGGTTTGGAAAAGAAGGAGAAACAATTCTCTCGATGAAAAGCTATGTAGAAAACCAAAAAGGCTATGAAGATATCGAACTTCTGGAAGACTGTAATCTGTATGAATTAAATACAATCAATTTACAAAGATTGTTTGAAGAAGATATACATATTGCAAATTGGGGAAGAAAATTTGCTGAAAAAGAACTCATAAAAACAGAAGAAAGATTAATCTCCAGACAATTTAAAACAGCGTCTGAAAGATATAATGAACTAATAACCAACAACCCCGATTTAATCAAGAGAGTACAACTTGGTCATATTGCCTCCTATCTCGGGATTACCCAAGTAAGTTTAAGCCGAATACGAGCCGAAATAAAATAAATTCATTTTTTATCATTTGTTAAATTTTAATTGAATCCGCTAGAGGATCTTTGCCCTATTAAAATTTAAAAATATGAATTGGATTCTTTTGATTATTGCAGGATTATTTGAGGTGGCGTTTGCTTCGTGCTTGGGGAAAGCTAAAGAAGCAACAGGAAATGATGTTTATTTATGGTATGGAGGATTCTTGGCATCACTTGTTATAAGTATGTTGCTACTTATCAAAAGTACACAAACATTACCTATTGGGACTGCCTATGCTGTATGGACAGGAATTGGAGCTGTTGGAACAGTTTTAGTCGGTATTTTTGTGTTTAAAGATCCAACAAACTTCTGGAGATTGTTCTTTATTGCAACATTGGTTGGTTCAATCATCGGATTAAAATCAGTTTCACATTAATGAAACTTGTAGTAAAAAAAATGCAACTTAATTTAAGTAAAATTAAGTTGCATTTAAAATATGTCCCATTCCTGATTCCCTTCTTTTTATTCCTAAAAACGTTTCTTGCGTTTATCCTCTTCACACTTATTTTTATTTTTTGTCAGTCCATAAGATATTGCATACGCATTCCTAAATCTTTAGGATACTAGCTCCACTCCTATTCTTTATTGTAATTACTTCCTTAATTTATCATTATTTCGTACATTATTTGTACTAAAAATAGTGCTATATTAGCCTACGAAAAGGGTATTTATGATACAAAGTCTACCAGAACCAGACTATGCAAGCCTTTCTTATAGCTTATATAAGAAGGTGTTTAAAAACACTTTGTTAAAAAAATAAGGCAATTTAAAATTACAATAACACTAAATATTTATGCTTGACCTTTCTGGACACAACAATCAAAAAAAAGATATTGTTTTTGAAAAATTTAGAGAACAACTTGAACAAAGTGGTCTAAAAATCGATTCAATTGACAACGAAAATCTCATTCATATTAATGTTGACGGAAATAATTTAGAAATAAGTTTGGAAAACGTAAGACGAAATTACGAAAGAGATTCCGACGAAAGTCATATAACAGATTTGGTTCAAACTATACTATCCTATCTATCCTATCCAGCTGACGTTCCAAATTGGGAGGATTCAAAAAATAATGTCTACATCCAGCTATTTCCAAATGATTTTGATTTCAATAACTTAATTTCTGAAAAAGTTACAGATGAATTTAGTAAGATTTATGCAGTAAGCGAAAAAGAAAAACTAACTTGGATTTCTACAGATAATTTAAAAAAGTGGAAAATAACCGAGCTAGATTTAATTAAACAAGCTGATTTAAACGCTAATGAACTACTAGCAAAGACGAAGATAGATTTTGAAATAATAGAAGACAGGAAACTTGGTATGATCGAAGTTGAAAAAACATTTCTGAAAAGTTCACTCCTATTTGCCTCAAAAATAAAAGAAAAATTGAAAGCCGATATTGGATTTCCATTTTACGCAGTAATCCCGGTAAGAGATTTTTGTTATATTTTTTCTGAAAAAGATTTTGATTTCTTCGCAAACAGAATAGGAACAACTGTAGTCAAAGAATATCAAAATTCAGGTTACCCAATTACAACAGAAATATTGTTTATTTCGGAAAACGGAATAACAGCAGTTGGAAAATATCCAACCGAAAAATAAAGAATAGTGCAAAAACTGATAATCCTATTATGAAAAACCACTTAGCACTATTTTTATTTACAATAATTGTAAGCTTTACTTATGCCCAAAATTCAGATAAGAACTTTTATCCCAAGGAAACCCGAAAAGTAGATTTAAGCACAAAGACCGACAATGAAATAAAGCGTCAAAACGAACTTTTACAAAAATCGAAACTTACAGCTACAGAACAAAAAGAACTCGATATTTTATTACAGAAATATGGTGAGGTTGTAGAGAGTATGTGGGATGTTGTAGATGGTGGCTGTAGTTGGTATTGCGCAGGCGGAAATTATAAAGTAAAAGCATCATCGACTTTAAACACCGAAAAAGACACAAAATACCAAGCAAAGAATGCCAATGATTTAAGCTACCAAACTGCTTGGGTCGAAGGCAAACCAGATGAAGGAATTGGAGAATATTTAGCGTATTATTTTTACAACAAAAGTCCTAGAATTACACAAATTATAATCTCTAACGGATATGTAAAATCCGATGTCGCTTGGAAAAACAATAACCGAGTAAAAAAACTACGATTAAGCATAAACGGAAAAGTATTTGGAATCCTGAATTTAGAAGACAGTAAAAATGACCAAATATTCGATCTTGGCACTTTTGGACATAACAAAAACGGAACCGATTTAATTTTAAAATTCGAAATTGTTGAAGTCTATAAAGGAGATAAATTCAACGACACCGCTATAACCGAAATCTATTTTAACGGAATTGATGTACACTAAGAAACAACAAATGAAAAAAATATTTATCCTAATTATACTTATGCTATCTAATTATAATGCAAAAGCGCAAACTCCAAACGATGTCGTTGGTTATTACAAATTAAGAGGCGGAAGCCATTACCTAAAACCCGATGGTACATTTGTAATAATAGGATACGCAACATTAATAACCGGAAAATGGACATTAAAAGAACATGGCGAAGTAAACTTTGTTCCCGACTCTCCTAAAGAATCATTTCAGGTTTACGGAAGATATACTCCAGAGTTAAAAGAAAACTCCAAATTCATGCTCTCAAACGGATTAGACAAAGGAGAAACTTTTATGCATATCGGGAAACTTAGTGCCGTAAACCCAAAACTACAACGAGTTTATGTAAAAGGACATCATTGTATTAAATTTCCCGAAGTATATACTACAACTAAAAAAGTAGATACCATATCATTCTCTTCATTTCCTTATGATAATTTAAGAGCTAAAGATTTTAAGCCTACAATTTACACCTATAATAACACCGAGAAGTTTAACGATTTTATTGTATATCATTTTAGTGACCATCCAAATTATCATGCGTTTTCATACCTATTCAAGGATAATGTTATGTACGAGGATGAAGATGATTATAGTAAAAAACAGAATTTAAATGATGCTTTAAAAGAATCTGAATTCGGGCAAATTTCGGGTATCGATTTTGAACCAAAAATTGTACTATCTACACTAAAATATAATATTCGAGAATCAGATACAGAGGATATTAATTTTAAACTAAACTATAATCTAGATGAAAAAAGAAACGCCTACATCAATAAACTAAACTATGTGGCTGGCGAAGAAAACGCCGAGGATTATGATTACAATAATACCAACTTACTTTATATTTATAAAAAGATAGATACTTTTATTAAGTTCCAAAAAGCTTTTTTAATCGAACAAAAATCAATTTTTAAAGATCATTGCAAAGAATAAAATTTTAAGACTTCCTTCAAAAAACCATACAAACCAAGCTTAAAAATCGCTCTAAAATTATTGATTTTCAAACATTTGTAACTACTCGTACGCCTTCTTGTAAATAGTCGAACTCATTTTAAATAAAAAAATGCGTACGACTATTTTTTGTCGTACGTATTCCATAATTATCTAAAGGATATTTGTATCAAATAACAAGAACCAATAAAATTTAGAAATCATGAAAAAATTAATCCTTATCGTTTTTTTAGTATTGCCATTATTATCTATTGCACAAAAAACAACCATTAAAACTATAATTGATAGTGCCGCAACCAAAATGATCGAAAAACCTTTGATCAATTCTACCTCAATCGGGATAGTATATCAAGGACAAGAATTTATAGGACATTATGGAGAATTAGAAAAAGGAAAATCAAATGCACCAACTAATAATACAATTTATGAAATTGGTTCATTAGGAAAAACCCATACAGGTACATTAATAGCCAAAGCTGTTTTAGATAAAAAAATAAATCTTGATGATCCGGTTCAAAAATATTTAAGCGAAGATTATCCTAATTTAATATTTAACAACCACCCAATTCGCATAAAAGATTTAGTAACCCATACGAGTGGTTTGCCAAATATGATTCCATTAAGCGTAAATGAAATGCTGAAAAACTTCACCAAAAAAGAGACACCAACTGACCTCAACAATGCATTAAAAAATTATACTCAAAAAGATTTTTTCAGAGACCTGCATCAAATAAAAATTGATACCATTCCAGGATACAACTTCTCTTATTCAAGCGCAGGAATAGAACTTTTAGCAGCTGTTTTGGAGAAAGTATATAACAAACAATTTGAAGTTATATTAAAAGAATATTTTGCCAAAAATGCTCAGATGAATCATACAATGATAAATTTATCTCCAGAGGATCAAAAAAATCTTGCAGTAGGATATCATTGTGCTTACGACGAAATCACTACCCAAATGACAACATTGCCTTGGGGCGCGGGCGGAAATGTAAAATCTACAGTTCCCGATATGGTAAAATACATTAAATACCAATTAAAAAATGATGCCGTTGTAGCCGAATCTCACCGTCCATTGGTTAAAGTTAATGATCGTTTTAGCTCAGGATATTGCTGGCGAGTAACCAAAGATGAAAAACTAGGAACGTTATATATGCATCATGGAGGCGTTCCTCGCTCACAATGTTTTATTTATATAATTCCAGAATATAATTTGGGTGTATTTATTATCACAAACCAAAGTGGCGAAAACACACCAAAAGATATGAAAGATACCTTAAACGAAATATTCGAACAGATTCAGAAACTTAAATAGGCAAATATTAATCTGTTGGATACAATTATTAATAATTGCATCCAACAGATTCTATTAATAATACAATCTAAAATCTAGATGTTTACAAAGGTCATAGTGTTTTTGGTGTAATTCTTCAACAATCTCAATTACATCATCTTCCTCCTGACACAAACTAAAGAAAGCTTTGTCAAGCGTACTACAACTAGTTATTTTTTTAAGTGCAGTTCCATAACCCGAAATGGCTCTCGCTCCGGTAATATCAAGAAAATATTGCGCTTCCTCTTCACTTAAATCCAATATTTTTGCATTGGCAAAATGCAAAATTTTACCTTTCATTTTACCTTCAAAAATTTCGGCTATTTCCTCCAGACTGTAGTAATAATCATTAAGGCACACATTGTTTCCTTCCCCAGGCATCACCAAATATATTATTTCGTAATCCTTAAAGTTATGGTCGTCATAAAGCAAAGCGTTTAAGCTATCTTCCAATCCTTCGATAGTATCGCAAGTCTTATGAATACTCGAAATACCTTGGTCAAAAGCCAGTTGTTCTAAGTTTTTAACCACTTCGGTAGTCACGTCAATCTCTACATCGGGAACAGCCTCGAGGCAGAAAATAAATTTATCATAATCCATACAATTATGTTTTTGTAGATAATCAATTTATCACAAAGGTATATTTTATTGAGGAAAATAGACCGAAACCCAAAAGACATTTTAGCCAAATTTGGAGCTTTTTCCAGCTATCCGCTATATCTTTTTATCTCGAAAAAAACGAGATAAAAAGGATGCCGCTATTATCTGGGCTAGGAGCATAAATATTTATAGCATTTTTTTAGAATCTAGTGTTAAAGCTACAGCGTAGCGCTATTTGATCTCTTTTTTCCAATTACTATGTATGTCACCCCAATGGGATTTGTAAAATGAATTTGTGAATTTCTATAAATATGATCGTCCCTCTGGGACTTAGAATGTCATAAAAAAACTCTCAAAATGAGAGCTTTTTTTAGTGTTTTTATTTGTTCTAAACAACTTGTATCTTAATACATGGCATTTCAAAATACTATCATATTTCAACTAGAGGGAAAAGAATTTTATCCAAATCTGCATCTTGGTCATAAACATCCTGAAAGAAGCTAACTTCGCCCGAATCTTTTACCCATGCAGTAAAATAGCAAATATAAATTGGAACTTTACTAGGTAATTTAAATGTTATTTCTTCTGTCCCATCCATAGCCTTATCTATTCTTTCTTGTGTCCATTCCGGATAATCTTTCAGCATGGCAACAGCTAATTCTTTGGCTTTGCTCATATTTATACAACCATGGCTAAAAGTTCTTTTTTCAAAATCAAATAACGTTTTAGATGGCGTATCATGCATATAAATATCATCTGAATTGGGAAAGATAAATTTCACTAATCCCAACGAATTGCTCGGACCTGGCTTTTGTCTCAACTGATCATTTACCATTTCTATATTATGATCAGCCAAATAATTTTTATCAGAAGCAATTTTTGACTTCAATTCATTTTCTACAATACTTTGTGGTATAGTCCAATAGGGACTAAAAACAATTTTATCAATACTTCCGCTAAAAATGGTGGTTTTAGTCAGTACCGTTCCTACAAAAACTTTAGAAAGCAATTCAACTTTTCCGTTTCTTACATAAATCAATTCAAAAGAAGGGATATTTACCATAATATACTCTTTATCTTTTACTAGATTAGGAGAAATCCATCTACAACGCTCCATATTAACCATCAACGTTTTTATTTTATCAGTAATTGGAATATTCATTTCTTTGATATGAACTTCAGAAATAATGTAGTTTGGTTTAAAACCGTTACGTAATTTATATTTCATAACACCATCCATTAATTCCTGATCGTAAAAATTACTTTTTGAGTCACTCTTTAAATCTCCCATTACAAATAATCGTGTCCTGACTTGTCCAATGGTTGCCGAAGTTGCGTCTGGTCTCAAATCATTATAAGGAATGTCTGTGATAATAGGTTGCCAAGTATTATCTTGTTCTATTTTTCTGTATTTTTTTAGCGCTTCCTGAAGTTTATAATATTGATCAAAAAGAAGTTCTCCATTTACCTCTAATAACGTAGGTTTAGATATTAAAGAATCTAATAAAGTATCATAGGATATCTTTTTTTTAGGCAAAAGCCAACCAGTTTTTTTTACAGCAGCCTCGTCAAGTCCTCCATATACATTACTCATATAAATGATATAAGCAGTACTTAACAGCATATCGGTATCAGTTATAGAAGGTTTTTGTTTTGATTTTTTATCAAAAATTTGGTCAATTGCATTTTCATAAGGAATAGTAATTTGTATTCCTTCTTCATCTGTAACTTTTAATTTTTGATATAATAAATTTCCAAATTCAGTGATTTTATTTCTATCATACCAAATCGTTCCATACGATCTGTTTTTGTATAATAAGACAACATCGTTTTGATATTTTTTAAAATCAGGATATCTTTCGAAAAAATCATTTAAAACTTCCTTGTCTACTAAACGGTCATTATCATTTGTAATTTGACCATTAGAATATGTAGCAATTTTAATCTCATTTAAGTCATTTTTTTCATATCTCCCAAAAGAGGAAACAAAAAAACAAAGGCCTAAAATTATAGCGGATGGATATAATGTTTTCATTTTTTAAATTTTTACAGTAGTACATAAATGCAAAGTTTTTAAGTAAAAATTCGGGGACTCTTTTACCTACCAAATTTACCATATAACACTGTAAAACAAGTTATTACACTCTGTTTTAATGTTCTAACATTGCCATGTTATAATCCTTTATATCAAGCATATACAGGATAAATCTGTCAATTATTTCGTTTTTTTATATCATCGCATAATTAAGCATCCTCCAAAAAAACAAGCTCAGGATTAAAGAACATCGGGGATGATTTAGGTCATTCTAACATATAAAAAAACATCATCATTTCTGACGAGGTTTGGTTTGGTTTATTTTTTTTCTTTTCCTCTATAACAACAACTTTATGAGTAGCTCGAAATTCATGGGTGATAATACGTGTTTTAAATCCATTTAATCTGTGTAATCTGTGGCGAGAATTTAACCGCAAAGAGCGCAAGAGTTATGCGCAAAGGTCACAAAGCTTTGATCCTACCGATACGAGAATTTACTGCAAATAATTAGGCTAACATTTGTTTTAAATCCTTTTAATCTGTGCAAGCTGTGGCAGAAAAACCAACCAAAAAACGCTTATTACCTTTAGTAATCAAACAATTAACTAAAAAAATATCAGAAAAAATTTTGCGCAGTCAAATAACTGCACTATATTAGCAGTCAAATAACTGCAAAATGGAAATTCGTAGAGATGTATTTCAGGCAATAGCCGACCCTACTCGCAGGGCAATATTAAGTCTAGTTGCAATACAGGCAATGACTCCTGGTGCAATAGCAGCAAATTTTGACTCATCGAGACAAACTATTTCTAAACACATACAAATACTCACAGAGTGCGAATTACTGAAACAAGAACAAAACGGAAGAGAAATTTATTATCACCTTAATCCCAAAAAGATGAAAGACGTATCCGACTTTATCGAGCCATTCCGCCAAATGTGGGAAGACCGATTTAATAAATTAGAAACAATAATGAAAAACTATAAAGACATTATCTAACATGGAGAAAAAAACAAAAATCAATGCCGAAAATGGTAAACAGGAAATAGTAATTACACGAGAATTTGATTTGCCTCTGGAATTGCTTTTTAAAGCCTACACCGAACCCGAAATTGTAGCACAATGGATGGGAACCAAAGTACTGAAACTCGAAAATAAAAAACACGGCAGTTGGCAATATCAAACAAGCGACGCTAACGGAAATGTAGTATTTCAAGCCAATGGCACCATTCATGAGTTTGTTCCCAACCAAATAATCACACGAACGTTTGAAATGGAAAACACGCCATTTGCTGTACAACTTGAATTCTTAGAATTTGAAAAACTTACAGACAATACAAGTAAACTAGACATACATATCATATATAAATCGGTTGAACTTCGAGATCAAATGCTCAAACTACCTTTTGCCCAAGGCATAAATATGGCTCACAACAGATTACAAGACATTGCTAACAAATTAAAATAACATATTATGACAAAGAGAAATAAAATTATCTATTGGATTGCTACACTCTGGCTAGCATTAGGAATGTTATCAACTGGAATAGTACAAGTATTAAAACTAAAAGAAGAGGCCGATATGATGGCACATTTAGGTTATCCACTGTATTTTTTGACCATACTAGGTGTTTGGAAAATATTAGGTGTTATAACAATTCTTATCCCTAAACTTCCGTTATTAAAAGAATGGGCATATGCAGGTTTCGTTTTTGCAATGTCGGGTGCAGTATTTTCTCATTTTGCAAGCGGTGATGGTGCCAAAGAATATTTTGGACCAATATTATTACTTGTTCTAACTGCCATATCTTGGTATTACAGACCTACAGACAGAAAAACCATTTTAGTTTAATTTTTAATCAAGAAATAAAATGAAAAAAGAATTATCCCCAAAACAACAAGAAGAACTTCTTGACCTATTAAAAACTCGTTTTGAAAAAAATAAGACCCGTCACGAAAGTCTTGAATGGGTCAAAATACAAGCCAAGCTAGAAGCCAATCCCGAAAAATTATGGTCGCTTAATGAAATGGAAGAAACTGGTGGAGAACCCGATGTTGTAGGGCATGATAAAAGCACCGACGAATACATTTTTTACGATTGCTCAGCCGAAACCCCAAAAGGTCGCAGAAGCATTTGTTACGACCATGTAGCACTAGAAGCAAGAAAAGAACACAAGCCAAAAAATAGTGCTATTAATATGGCAACAACTATGGACGTTACTATCTTAAACGAAGAAGAATATCGGGAATTACATAAACTCGGAAAATTTGATACAAAAACATCCAGTTGGATACAAACCCCAGTGGAGATAAGAAAACTCGGTGGTGCTATCTTTGCCGATTTTCGTTACGATACTATCTTTATATACCATAACGGTGCCGATTCATACTATGCCGTAAGAGGATTCCGTAGCTCTCTTAGAGTATAACCCCATCTAAAAAGTTTGGACGCGGATGACACGGATTCGCTATCGCGAAAACGCGGAAAAAGACGGATTTTTTAAAAATAAGAAAAAGAAAAAAATCCGTTTTTATCTGCGTCTTTACGAAGTAAATCCGTGTCATCCGCGTCCTATTTTATGCGCAACAAGAGTTCGTTAAGGATAAACTTAGTCGAAACTCATTATGGCTCTTCGACTACGCTCAGAGTGACAAGACTACGAAGAAAACAATTGAGCATATATTCTATTTTATAGATTTTAAACTCAATCTTAAAAAACTTTGTCCCTTTGTCCCTTTGCACCTCTGAACCTAAAAAAAACCTCTGACCCTAAAAAACTACTCATATTTCAAGTACCTCAAAATATCAATTTTAGTAACCTGATATGCTTTTGCCAAAACAATAGTTAGTGTTAAAAATAATAAAGACATAAAGGCAACTACAAACGGAAATATCTGAATATTAATTCTAAAAGCAAAATAGTCGAGCCATTGTTGCAATAAGAAATACGCTGGAATAATCCCTATTATAAATCCTATTACGCAGAAGATTACATATTGCTTAGATAATTCTTTGAGTAAAACATTAGTCTCTGCTCCTAGTGTTTTCCTGATAGCAATTTCGCGTAATCTACGTTCCATAGAGAAAGAAGCCAAGGCAAATAATCCAAATACGGCAATAAGAATAACAATGACATTTAAGAACGAAAATAATTGACTTTGATTTTGATAATCTTTATAAGTTCGGGCGAAACTTCTATCTACAAAATTGAATTCAAAAGGATATTCAGCATCTACTTTTGATTTCCAGAATTTATCTATGGCATCAATCGTTTTAGGCATATCTTGTGGTGCAATTTTCACCGAAATATTAAGTAAATCTTTTTGCACCCAGTCGAATGCTGTAATGTGCATAAAAACCATTGGTGCAATTTTATTTTGCAGTCCAAAATAATTAAAATCTTTTACAATTCCGACTACTTTTAATTTTCTGTTTTCCCAAATGATTTCTTTATTAATAGGGTCTTTTTCCTGCAATGTTTTAGCAGCAGCTTCATTCAGTAGAACGTTACTAATGCTATCCGACGCAATTTTATTTGTTAAATCCCTTCCTTTAATTATTCGTACACCTAAAACATCCATCATTCCAAAATCAATTGCCATTTGTTGCGTTATAACTTCTTTATTATCTTTATAATGCATTCCTGACCACGAGTTAACATTGGATCCAATAGAAAATACTCCCGCAGAAACAGCCTGAACGCCTTTTATTTTTAAAAGCTCTTGTTTTATTGTCTTGTATCTTTCAAATTGGTTTCTTCCTTTTTTAGGCTTAAAAGAAATATCCATAACCTGAGCACCTTTAAAACCTAAGTCCTTATTTGCCATATAATTTACCTGCTGATAAACTATAAGTGAACCAATGATAAAAAATGTAGCTATAGCAAATTGTAAAACCAGCATACTGTTTCTAAGCCAAATCCCACTTTTACTACGAGAAAAATTTCCCTTTAAAACCTTCAAAGGCTCAAAATTTGAGACATAAATAGCAGGCAAAACTCCGGCAACCAGAATAACAATTATAAAAATCAATATTAATTGCAAATAAAATTGAGCACCTTCAAGAACCAGATTTTTTTCTAAAAGTGAATTATAAAAAGGTAATGAAAGTTCTACCATTACCAATGCCAATAAAAATGAAAAAAGCGTAATTAAGGTTGTCTCAAATACAAATTGAATAATAATTTGCAATTTTGTAGCGCCTACTATTTTCCTTACCCCTACCTCTTTAGCACGTTTTATAGCATTTGCGGTAGCAAGATTAATATAATTTACAATAGACAACAGCAAAATAAGTATTGATAACCCCATTAAGATTTTTAAAAACTGAAGGTTCGCAGTTCCTTCCGGAAAAGGACAATTTCCCTGATTAAGTCTCGAGCTGGAAAACGGAAGCAATTTTGGTTTTACCTGTTCGCCATATAACTTTAAAAAAGCTTCATAGGTTATTCCTTCTTCCTTAGCCTGTTTTTTAAAGTTATTTTCAATATAGATATGATTCAGACTTTTGAGTATAGCAGTTGTATCACTTTGCTTTTTTAGCTTTAGCATTAATCCGAAATTTAATCCCCAACTATCCTTCTTTTTTTCCAACTCTTCTTCAATTATAGTTGTAATTGCAGCAGGCATTACGGATGATTTTTGAGATAAACTATATACACCACGAACAACGAAAAAATTGCCAGCATATTTAACCTGTTTGCCCATTGGATTTTCATTTTTAAACAAACGAGAAGCTAGCTCTTCAGATATAGCAATGCTATTACGATCATGAAGTGCACTTTTGGCACTACCCAGAATAAATTCAAAAGGAAAAAAAGAAAAGAAACTACTTTGTGCTGAGAAAATCTTATTTACTAATTCAATTTTACCGTTATATTGTATCGTTTCTTTATTGTAATTACTTGTAAAATAACAATAATCCTGTAAATCTGAGGTAGTTGATTTTAAGATTGGGGCTGGTACAGCAGAATTTACAGCCCAAATATTACCGCCGCCAATATCATTAAGAACAGTATAAATTTTATCTTTCTCTGGATTCCACTGATCATAAGAGTGCTCCTCATTCCAATACAAAGTGGCAAAAATTAATCCAGCAATTCCAATACTCAATCCTAAAACATTTAAAGCCGTAAAAAGCCTGTTGGTTTTTATGTGATAAATAAATATGTTGATCCAGTTCTTTAGCATCTTATTCGTATTTAAGGTATTTTAGAACATCAATTTTGGTTGCCTGATAAGCTCTTGTAAGTACAACTAATAATGTTAATACCAGTAAGACGGTAAATCCGATTATAAAAGGATAAACAGAAATGCTAATTCTGTAAGCAAAATTATCCAACCATTTATTGAGGAAATAATACACTGGAAATAAAGCAATTAAAAAACCTATTATACTGAAAATAACATATTGTTTACAAAGTTCTTTTAATAAAACATTTGTATCGGCACCAAGTGTTTTTCGAATAGCGATTTCCTTCATACGACGCTCAATAGAGTACGATGCGAGAGCAAATAACCCAAAAAGTGCAATTATAATAACAATGACATTCAACAAAGTGAAAAGATTCTTTTGCTTCACATAATTACTATAAGATCTTTTATATTCTTTATCTACAAAATCGTATGAAAACGGATATTCAGTATCTACTTTTTTTGTCCAAAGGTTTTCTATATCAGCTATGGTTTGCTGCATTGTTTTAGGATCGACTGTAATATAAATATTATTCAAAAGTCCAGGGAACCAGGGTACAGTTTTAAAATGGAAAAAAGACATTGGAGGTATTGGATCTCCTGGATTTCCGATATTAAAATCTTTTACAACCCCAACAATAATGGCATCATTTCCGTTCCAGTTTAGTTTTTTACCTATCGGATTTTTTTCATTTAATAATTTTAGGGCAGTTTCATTAATTAGCATCGAAGTAATGGTGTCCTGCGCAAATTTCGGACTCAAATAGCGCCCTTTTACAATTTTTATTTTCATCATTTCCAACAGTCCAAAATCTATTGGCATATTACTACCATCAATATTTTTATCTTTATAATGATATGATATTACAGATTTTGCCCCGCTTCCAAAAACAAAGCCTCCTCCTGCAACTTGTTGTACTCCTTTTATATGTTGCAATTGGTTTTTAATACTGTTGTAGCGGGCAAATTGTTCTTTTTCAGTTATTGCTTCGCCGTAAATATTTCTGTAAGAGATATTAAGGATTTGTTTTCCGTTAAAACCCAAATCTTTTGAGTTCATAAGCTCTATTTGTTCATACACAATATAAGATCCAATAATAAAGAAAGTAGCTACCGCAAATTGAAATATCAGCATTCCGTTTCTAAGCCAGATACCATTTTTACTTCGCCCAAAATTTCCTTTTAAAACCTTTAGCGGTTCAAAATTAGCAACATAAATAGCCGGAAATATTCCTGCCACGACAACGGTTACAAAAAATATAACAACAAGCTGAGAGTAAAACTGTCCAGTTTGTAAAACAAGTGATTTCTCTAAAAAAGCATTGTAATACGGTAAAGAAATCTCGACAATAACCAATGCTATTAAAATTGAAAACAACGAAATGATAGCAGTTTCAAAAATAAATTGTTGAATTATAGAGAATTTCGAAGCTCCAATAATTTTGCGAACTCCAACTTCTTTAGCCCTTTTTATAGCATTTGCCGTTGCCGAATTAACATAATTTACAATAGATAACAGTAGGATCAAAACCGATAACCCAACCATAATAAGTAAAAATTGAAGATTACCTTTTGCTTCTATTAAACTACCAGTTTTTGAATGTAAACGAATAGATGATAAGGGTTCTAAAAGGGGTTTTACTTCGCCAAATTTCTTAATAAATTCTTCAATTTTAATACCTTGATCCTTTGCATAACGAGCTGTCATATTTTCAAAATATATTTTTTGAAGATTTTGAGTCACTCGTTTTTGGTCGTTCGGATTTTTTAATTTTAACAACAGAACAAATTGAAAATTACCCCATTGCTGAATCGTTTCTTTTACTCTTGCATCCATAAAATTGACCACACAAGAAGGATTATATACTGATTTTTTATCCAGCTTATAAACACCTCTTACAATCAGAACTTTTTTCTGTAAAACTACTTTTTTACCCAGAGCCGTTTCGTTTCCAAAAAGGGTAATAGCCAGATCTTGCGATAAAC
Source organism: Flavobacterium sp. AJR (assembly GCF_002156885.1). Lineage (NCBI taxonomy): Bacteria > Pseudomonadati > Bacteroidota > Flavobacteriia > Flavobacteriales > Flavobacteriaceae > Flavobacterium > Flavobacterium sp. AJR. The sequence continues at coordinate 44,210 of NZ_NCWQ01000006.1, forward strand.
AAATACTGTTTACATCTGGTAATGCAGCTTTTTGATTCCCCTCTATAAACTCATAAGGGAAATAATCAAAAAAGTTTTTTTGTGCTACGACAACCTTGTCAGATTGCACTTTTTTATTATTAAAATACAGTATCTCATTATCATAACTTCCGCTTAAATAACAGTACGATTCTACTTCTGGACTTACAGCCTGTATCGCAGATCCTATTGGTGATGAACTCGAAGCCCAATAGGTAGTTGCATCCATTTGATTAGCGACTAAAAAGACATTTTCTTTATTAGGATTCCATTGGTCATAACTCTGTTCGTCGTTCCAATATAAAATCGCAAAAATTAAACCTGCAATTCCAATACCCAAGCCCAAAACATTCAAAGCCGTAAAAAGCTTATTGTTTTTGATGTGATAAATAAATACGTTGATCCAGTTCTTTAGCATGATTTAGTTTATTGAGTTACTTACTAAAACATCTACATTTCGATTATTCTTTTTTTCCGAAAGAACAATACCGTCTTTCATTAAAATGGTTCTCTGCGAAAATGAAGCATCATAATCAGAGTGTGTAACCATTAAAATTGTAGAACCACTAGCATGAAGATCCGTTAATAATTCCATTACTTCATTACCGTTTTTACTGTCCAGATTTCCTGTAGGTTCATCGGCAAGAATAATTTTTGGGTCATTAATTAAAGCTCTGGCAACAGCCACACGTTGTTGTTGTCCTCCCGAAAGTTGTTGCGGATAATGTTTTAAACGATGAGAAATACCTAATATAGTCGCAATATTCTCTACTTTTTTCTTTCTTTCTGATGATGGAACATTGTTGTAAATTAATGGCAATTCGATATTGTCATAAACCGATAATTCATCGATTAAATTGAAATTCTGAAAAATGAATCCAATGTTTTCTTTTCTGGCTTTCGATACAAATTTCTCTTTTAATCCAATCATTTCCTGTCCTAACAATTCATAACTTCCACCAGAAGCACTGTCTAATAATCCGATGATATTTAATAAAGTCGATTTTCCGCTTCCAGATGGTCCCATGATCGATATAAAATCGCCTTCGTTTACCGTTAATGAAATTTCGCTTAAAGCTTTTGTCTCTACTTCTTCAGTTCTAAATATTTTAGAAAGCTTTTCAATTTTGATCATAATAATTTGATTTTTGATGTTTGTTTTTCTGTCTAAGAATTGTATCGCTGAAGTAAAAAACAGATCCTAAATTAAGATAATTGATAACATAATCTATAAATATCTATTTTTGTTACATTTACTAGCAATAATGATTCTCATACTTGATGATTTACTAGTCTTAAAGTGATTTTCATGCCAAAAATTAAAAATATGTAACTAGCTTATTTTTAAGTTTTTATTTAAAGCTAAATTTAAAAGTGTCCATTATTGAACACCTTTCGTCCAAAACCGAACAAGAATGAAAAAGACAAATGCCTCAATATTGATTATAGATGACCAGGAAGACATCCTTTTTGCATCAAAAGTGTACTTAAAAAAGTATTTTGAGAACATTTATACGCTCAATAATCCAAAAAATATCGTCGAATTATTGGCAAAAAACACCATCGATGTAGTTTTGCTCGATATGAATTACAGAATAGGTTTTGAGGACGGAAAAGAAGGTTTGTATTTATTAAAAGAGATAAAAACGCTTTCGCCAAAAACAGTTGTTATCCTAATGACGGCTTTTGGTAAAGTCGAAACGGCTGTAGAAGGTTTAAAATCGGGTGCTTTTGATTATATCTTAAAACCATGGGAAAATAAAAAACTACTAGAATCTGTAAAACAAGCAGTAGATAAATCTCGTAAAGACCAAAAGAAACTGAAAGACCACGAACCTGCAGAAGATTTCTTTATTGGCAATTCAGAGATTATAAAAAAAGCATATTCATTGGCAGATAAAGTGGCAAAAACCGATGCTAATGTTTTGATTTTGGGCGAAAACGGAACTGGTAAATTTGTTTTGGCACATCATATTTACACACAATCTGAAAGAAAAAACAATCCATTTATCGCAGTCGATTTGGGATCTTTAAACTCTAATATATTCGAAAGTGAATTATTTGGCTATGTCAAAGGCGCTTTTACCGATGCTAAGGTTGATACTCCCGGACGTTTTGAAATGGCTCAGAACGGAACTATTTTCTTAGACGAAATAGGAAATGTCCCGCTGCATTTACAATCTAAACTCTTGCAGGTTATACAAACCAAAACCGTAACCCGATTAGGAGAAACAAAAGCCAGACCTCTTAATGTACGCATCATAACAGCAACTAATTTAAATCTTAAACTAGAGGTTGAGGATAAAACCTTTAGAGAAGACTTGTATTATCGTATTAATACGATGGAGATAGTGCTGCCGCCATTACGAGAACGAAACGAAGACAAAATTCCTCTGGCAGAATATCTTTTGGAAAAAATGATTGTTAAATACAGAAGAGACGAAATTACTTTTGACAAAAAAGTATTCGAACAAATCGAAAAGCACGCTTGGAAAGGTAATATCCGTGAAATGGAAAACAAAATAGAACGCGCTGTTATCCTTTGCGAAAACAATCTCATTACGGTTTCTGATTTGGATTTAAACGAAATAACAACTTATGACGAAAATCCAGATGATATTCAGCTTTCCACAGTCGAAAAAGCTACTGTCGAAAAAGCGTTACTCAAGAACAATAATAATATAAGTAAAACAGCTGAAGAACTAGGATTATCAAGAGGTTCTTTATACCGACGTTTAGAGAAATATAACATAAACCTATAAGAGATAGGGAATTTTACCACAAAGATTGAAAAGTTTTAATTCGTGAAAATTTGTGAAATTTGTGGTTATCTTTTTTTGAATCCTTTTAATCGTATAAATCTGTGGCAGAAAAATTTTATCGAAAAGGTATAAAGATTGTGGAGTTTCTTGCGGAGACCCTTCCTACGTCAGGGTGACAAGATTACGGTTTGTAACAGAAAATTAACCGCAAAGCATACAATCTTTTTAATCCTTTTAATCTGTGGCTAAAAATTTTACCGCAAAGGTCGCAAAGACTTACGCAAAGTTTCGCAAAGTTTTTAATTCGTGAAAATTAGTGCAATTACTTCGTCTGTTCGTACTTTCAGGCTCGGGTTGTGGTTAATTTTTTTTAAAATCCGTTTTAATCTGCGTCTTTACTTTTGTAAATCCGTATCATCCGCGTTCCTTTATAGACAACCTAGTTTAACCAATAATAACATTACAATCTACTATGTTTAAATCATTAAAAATATACAATCTTCTTTTTCTGAGATTAATACTTATTTTATCTGGTGTAGAAATCGCTATTTACTTTTTTAAAAAGGAGTTGGTTTTTACAGCTATATTTAGCTTGTTTATTGTTTTTTTCCTTGTACGCGAAATGTATTTTTATGTTCGGAATTTCGTTTTGCTTTATAATAAAACTATTGCATCGATATTGCAAAATGATTTTAGTTCGGATTTTTCTAAGCATAAATTCAACAAAAATTATGATGATTTATTTACTTTATATGATACTCTAAAAAACAACCAAAAAGAACAAGTTTCAAGAGATATTATATACCGCTCTATATTGAATAATATCGAAACCGGAATTTTTATTCTGCAAAAAGATGGTGATGAATGGAACATTTTTTTGATGAATGACTATTTCTCCAAATATTTTGATGTACCTAAAATTTCTAAATGGAAATATCTAAAGAACCATTTACCAACTTTATGCGAAGTTATCGAAGATCAGGATTTTCAGGAAATTAAAACATCATTAGAAATTCGTGTAAATCAGGAAAACGTGCAAACCTTTGTTATGCAAACTTCCAGAACAGAAATATGCGATTTAGATTATTTTATTGTCTTACTAGATTCAATTCAAAATGTGGTAGAGAAAAAAGAGAAAGAAGCTTGGGGAAATTTAATGAAAGTAATATCCCATGAACTTTTAAACTCCATCACTCCTATTCGTTCTATTTGCCAAAACCTACAAGATTTGGTCGATCAGGATACCATGTCGACCGAAGACCTGGAAGACATTAAAAATAGCGTGGGAACAATGCTAAGAAGAAGCGACCATTTGCAAAAATTTATCGAAGGATATCGCAAATTAGCCATGTTACCCTCTCCTAAAAAAGAGAAGATAGAATTGCAGTATTGGGTAGAAAATAGTCTTCTGGTTATGGCTCCGTTGTTTCAAAAAAATCAAATAGAAGTTATAAATACAATCGCTTTAAATCGCAAGATAAATGTTGATTCTCAGCAAATGGAACAAGTACTGATTAATCTTCTAACAAATTGTATTTATGCACTCGAAGATTCTTTAAACAAACAAATTATTATTTCGGCTGAAGCCAAAGAAAATCGAACTTTTATACGAATTACCGATACCGGAAAAGGCATTGAGAAAGAAATTGAAAATAAGATATTTTTGCCATTTTTTACTACCCGCCAAGAAGGTGCAGGAATTGGATTAACCTTGTCCAAAAGTATTGTAGAAGCCCACGGAGGTTATCTCGCTCATAAAAATGAAGATGGGAAAACTACTTTTGAACTTTGCCTGGTTGAGGGATGATATAATAATTAGCATAAAGATTAAGCCATCTTAATGAATTTATGTGTACACCTTTGTCAAAGTTAAAAAACTTTGACAAAGGTACAGAAGCAATCATATTCACAAACTTGTCATTCCTGTCAGAAGAAGACATTAACAATAATGGTTAGCTTTTATTTCCCTTTTATAATTTTCCCATCCTTAGTAAATTCCAAATCGATTTTGTTTGTTAAATCCACATCAACGTCTTTATGTCCATAATCGATATGAGTAATTTTTTCGTTTGGATAATTCTTGGCAACATACTCTTTAATTGATGCAGCAATAAACTCGGTAGGAATTGGTTTGTTCCCTCCATCTACTTCACGATAAGAACCATCTTTCCAGAATTCTATCTCGGTACCATCTTTAAGTATTACCTCATACCCTTTTTCGCCATGTTCAGCATCTTTTTTGACAATCTCTACTGTTGAATCGCCAAAATATTTTTGCAGAAATTCCTGAGATGCTTTCGGTAATTCAGTAATTGTAATTCTCTTTTGTGCACTAGCCGATAATACAGAACCTAGTATTAATGCGGCAAAAATCATTTTACTTTTCATAATTAACTCATTTACAAAATCATAACTAATTTAATAAAAATAATAACCAATATTGAAATAAATAATTATATTTGATATATCAAATACTTTTAAATCTAAATCAGTAAGCATGAAGCAGAAAACTCCAACTGGAACTGTACTTTATACAATAGAACAGACAATTAAAGAATACAGGAAAATTTGCCAAAAAAACATCCAAAAGATTGTAGATGATATTACAGTTGATCAATGTTTGGTATTAATTATCTTAAACGATAACGCAACAATTTCTCAAATAGAAATGGCCAAATTAATCTTTAAGGATAATGCTTCGGTAACCCGAATAATAGAATTAATGGTTAAAAAAGATTATCTAACGAGGGAAACAAATGAATTAGATAAAAGAAAATCCAAACTTGTAATAACCGAAAAAGGACAAAAAACTATTGTTCTATTAACTCCTGTTTTTAAGCTAAATCGCAATACTGCTCTAGACGGTTTATCTGCTGATGAAATTGAATTCCTTGATAAAATTCTACATAAAATAATTTCAAATTGTAAAACTTCCTAAAAATGAAACACATTGTAACTTTAGCATTGCTACTATTCTCCTTTTGCACGTTTTCTCAAAAAAATCCAACTGCAAAAGAAGAAATAAACCTTACCGAATTAAATAAAAAACAAATTATCGATTCGTTAACCAAACAACTCGAAGAATTCTATATCAGACCAAATGCTATTGGTGAGATAAAGAAAAAGCTGAATGAGAATTATAAGCAAGGAATGTATAAGGACATCTCAAATCCAAATGAATTTGCCTCTAAACTCTCCTCGAATCTTATAGATATTAGCAAAGATTTACATTTTAGAGTAATGTTTGATCCTGAATGGGTCGAAAGTAAGCTAAAAGACACTGATAAAGAAACATTTAAAAAAATAAAAGCGGAAGAATTAGCTGAAGCTAAAAAGAAGAACTTTGGGTTTCAACAAGCGCGAATTCTGGAAGGAAATATTGGCTATTTAGAGTTTAATTATTTTGAAGATCCTGCAATAGCCAGCGAAACTGCAGCTGCAATGATGCAAATTTTAAGCAATACAGATGCTCTAATTATAGATTTGCGCAAAAATAATGGCGGAGCAATGGAGATGGGACAATTTATTAGTAGTTATCTGTACGCTAACAAAGAATTACCTCTTTATAAATACTATTATTACGAAAAAGGCAGAAAAAAATTGGAGCGAGAAATGTGGTTATTACCATCTGTTCCAGGTAAACGTCTGGATGATATTGATGTTTATATTTTAACAAGCGGAGCTACTTTTTCTGCAGCGGAATGGATGAGTTATTCGCTCCAAAATTTAAAACGTGTTACAATTATAGGCGAAAAAACAGCTGGTGGCGCCCACCCTATCGATCGCAAAGTTTTGGCTCATGGTTTTTCTGTAAATATCCCTTTTGGAGAAGTAAAAGATCCTATTACAAATACGGATTTTGAAGGTAAAGGTGTTATGCCAGATGTTTTATGCAAAAGTGAAGAGGCGGTAAATACATCGCATTTGATTGCTTTACAAAAACTATCTTCTAAAAATAAAGATTCTTTAAACAACCTCGATTGGTTTATTCCTATTATAAAGAACAGACAAAAACCGGCACATGTTGATAGTGCAATTTTAAAATCATATCAAGGTAAATACGGGAAAGCCGAAATAGTATTTGAAGATAATAGCTTATATTACAAATGGAATAATATCGTCACTTTATTACTTACTCCTCTGGAACAAGATTTATTTTTAATTGATGGTATAGATGATTTTCGTATCAAAATTATTACTGAAAATAAATCCGTAACAGGAATTAAAAGAGTTTTTCAGGATGGACAGCAAAGAGTTTATAAAAAAGATTAAAACTACAATTTAATAAAAATAAAAGCCTCCAAAATCAGTGATTTTGGAGGCTTTTACATAATATAGAGTTGGTAGCAAATAACGTATTAATCTTAATAAAATTAGCTTTATATTAGCGCTTAATAAAGTAATAAGTTAGACACGAAATATCTTATTATGGTTTTAAAAATCAACAAACTAAATCAATATATAAAGCAAAATGAAGAAGGTATTATTTCTAATAATGTTAATCCAAATTAGTTGTCAATCGCAAAACGACTGTCCGCAAGGGATAAACTTATTACCTATGTATGGAGAAGTAAAGAAGTGCGAACAACAAATTCAATCAGACAAAGAGTTTCTTTTACAATCCGAAAAACAATTTAAGAGCAGAGAAAAAGCAGCCGAATTATATGTTTCTAAAGCTTGGGAATATTTCTATAAAGATGATAATGATACTGCTATGAAAAGATTTAATCAAGCTTGGCTTTTAGACAATACAAACCCGCAAGTATATTGGGGATTTGGAAACTTATTGGGCAAAAAAAATGAATTTGAAGAATCTATCAAATATCTAAAAAAATCGATAGAATTAGATCCCAATAATGCTCCTGTTTACGAATGTATAGCAACAAGTTATAGTCAAATGTTCCTTAAAACAAAAGATATCAAATATCTAAACCTGGCAATTGAAAGCTTGAAAAAGGCAGTGAAAATTGATCCGAAAAATGGTAGAGCATACGGACAATTAGCAAGTTCTTATGCTTACATAATGCAAAAAGATAGTTTAAGAAAATACATTAAGATAACTGATAAAATTGACCCTAAACTTGTTAATCCTGAGGTTAGAAAAATAGCAAAATAATACCTTCAATACTAAAATAGAAAACCAAAAATGAAAATAACTGAACACTCTTTTGAAGATTTTTTTATTACGACTGATAAAGCTAAATTAGACATTGTTGCCATTCATGATTTTTTATCAAAACATTCAGGTTGGAGTGACAATATTCCTTTTGATAACGTAAAAACTTCTATAGACAATTCGCTAAACTTTGGACTATTTTATAAAGACAAACAAATAGGTTTTGCAAGAGTAATTTCAGATTTTTCGACTATTGCCTATTTAGGCGATATTTATGTTTTAGATGATTATCGAGGACAAGGGCTTTCTAAAAAACTAATGGAAGTTGTAATGGGACACCCAAATTTACAAGGCTTAAGACGTTGGATTTTATTGACTTCTACAGCCGATTGGCTTTATGAAAAATACGGTTTTACTAAATTGCCAAAACCAGAAGTGTATATGGAACTATTTAATCCTAATGTGTATAAAAAAGATTAAAAATAAATTAATCTAAAGCTTAATATCTCAGAATTTCCAAAAATCACAAATAGATCTCATATTTGTCAACAACCATTTATTAGATTTATTTTAAATTAATTCAATAGATGTAATAAAATTAGTTTTATATTAGCAAGGATAAAAAATTACTAATTTTTATGAAGCAGCTGAAATCATTATAATGCTTCTACTCCTATAGGTATGTAAAAAGAATCCAAAATAATAACTAATGCAGGTGTTTTCTAAAGTTCATTATCATACGTTTGCCAAGGCAAAAAAACTTAACAGCTCTGGTTTTTAAAACTAGCTGGTTTTACATTTCTAATATCAAAGAAATATGTTCAATTGAGCAGAAACTCTTTGCGATAGATGATGTTAGGTCTTTCATAGAACTGTTCATTAGGTTGAATATATGTAAAGGTAGCAATAGAATTACTAAAACGGTGTGTAGTCCAACTACAGATGGCAAGCCTTTGGATAGTAAGTATGATAAGCATTGAAAGCCGTGACGGAAACCCTGCATTTTTTAATTAATTATGAAAAAAAAAACTAAATCTTGGTATAAACCCAAAGGTTACATTCATTTCAGTCCAAAACTTGATAAAACTCAAAAAAGTTTTGTAGAAAATTATATCTTAAATGAATTAAATAATCATAATTTTTTTCCTTTAATTCATGAAACACTTACTGCAAGAAGATATAAAGCATATTTGAATGATAAAAATGAAGTTTACAGAAGTCATTTTGATTACTTAAATAATAAATCTTCAAAAAAACCTAGAGAAATTTTTTATGCAAACCATTTAGACGCTCATATTTATTCTTATTTTTCAAATGAAATATTAGGGAAAGAATATGAAGTTCTGTTATCAAAAAATAGTGCTTTGTCAGATTCTATAATTGCTTATAGAAGAATCCCAATAAATAAGCCAGATAAAAAAAATAAATTTAAATGTAATATTCAATTTGCAAATGAATTATTTGAAGAAATTGACAAAAGACAAAATTGTGTAGTTGCTTGTTATGATATTGAAAATTTTTTTCCTTCACTAAACCATGAATATTTAAAAAAATGTTGGATAGATTTAATTGGCAACGACAAGTTTGATAAATCTCATGAAAAGACATTCAACTCATTAATAAAATATTCGTTTGTCGATATGAATGATATAATTGAGCAATGTTCAAACCAAAATTTGGGTATTAGACATAAAAATGATTTAAAAAACTCCGATTTTAATTCATACTTTATAAATTCTAAAGAGTTTCGTGATAAAATCGCAAAAAAAAATTTAATTCAGAAGCATAAGCCAAAAAACAAAAATGAAATATTAAAAGGAATACCTCAGGGAACCCCCATTAGTGCATTTCTAGCAAATCTCTATTTACTTGAATTTGATAATTTTATCATTGAAAATTTAGTAAATAAAGAGAACTGTTTTTACAGACGATATTCAGACGATATAGCTATTATTTTTAATAATATTGAAGATTATAACAAATTTAGTGTCGAAATAATTGAAAAAATTTCTGCTCCTCCATTAAATTTAAAAATAAACCAGCAAAAAACAGTTGTATCTCAATTTTCGCAAACAAACGGAATATTAAAAAGTATAACAAAAACAGAATTGAGTGAGAAATATACTGAAAATAATTCTTTAAAATATTTAGGCTTTGAAGATAATGGTAATAATGTTTTGTTGAAAGCAGCAAGCTTATCAAAATTTTATAGAGAAATGAAAATGTCGATACGTAGAAAAGCGAATAGATCAAACTCTGCGATGAGATATAATAAACGATACCCAAGAAGAAAGAAAAAAGACACTAAATTACATTTAACTAAGCTTTATAAAAGATTTACTCATTTAGGAAAAAACAAATCCAAAAGTAACTTTTTAACTTATGTTGATAGAGCGTCATCTGAGATTTATCCAAATCTAATTGGAAAAAAAAACCCAATAAAAAGACAAGTTTCAAAAGCTTGGAGTATATTCAAAAAGTCGATTATTAAATATGAAGATATTGAAAGAAAAAATAAGCGTAATTAAAAAAACACTTTGATAAAATTAGATTCTTTTGTGCAAGCATCATTTTAATTCATTATTTGTGTTAGCTCCAATAATTTTATAAAATCAGCGTAAATATGGCTTACTTTACGTAGTTAATCGTATACAATACAATGAACATTCATAATCTTCCTAACGACTTCAACATAGACTCTAAAAGTGAGATACAAATTTTTGATTATAGTGTAACTAGCTCATCTATCAAGAATAAGGTAATGCTTAATACAAATGTTTTAAGTTTTTTACTTGAAGGAACTAAAGAATTCATTACAAAAGATAAAGCCACAATTATTAATAATGATGCGTTCTTATTGATAAAATCTGGAAATTGCTTAATGACCGAAAACCTTTCGGATACCAATGTATATCGTAGTGTATTGCTATTTTTTAATGATGATATCCTTCTAAAATTATTGCAAAAAAACAATGTTTCAAAAACTGCTGATCCTAGTTCCAAACCTTATGAAATATTCCAATACGATGATTATGTTCATCATTTTGTAAAGAGTTTAATCCAAATAAAGACATACGATCATTCTCTTCGAGATAGCTTATTGCAAACCAAACTTGAGGAAATATTAACCTATTTATTATACAAAAACGGTACTGGGTTTTTAAATAATATACTCGCTCAAGACAGCCAAAACAGGCGCTTTACAGATGTAATAGAAAGTAATAAACTTAATAATTTAACCATTCAGGAGCTTGCTTTTTTATGCAATATGAGTATTTCTACTTTCAAGAGAAACTTTGAACAACAGTATCAAACAAGCCCAAGAAAATGGTTTCAAGAAAAAAGATTGGAGTACTCTGCTTATTTATTAAGTACCAAAAAGAAACGCCCTGTAGATATTTATTATGAAATAGGATTTGAAAGTTTATCTAGTTTTACACAAGCCTTTAAAACCAAATACAATACTACCCCTAAACAGTTCCAGCTAGAAAAATGAACTTCTGGAAACACTTTTAGAACTTCTTAGAACATCTCTAAACCTTCCTTGCAAAATATCTTTGTAGTCTATAATTTTAAAGAATTAAAAAATGAAAAAGATTAGTTTAGCATTGCTTGGTTTACTATTTACTACAAGTACGATTTTCGCCCAAAAGACATTTACTTTAAGTAGTAAAGATTTAGGCGGACAAGCCACAAAAACCGAAGAATTTGGAGGTTTTGGATGTACGGGTAAAAACCAATCTCCACAATTATCTTGGGCAAATGCACCAGAAGGCACTAAAAGTTTTGCAATCACCATGTATGATCCTGATGCTCCAACTGGTAGCGGATGGTGGCATTGGGTAGTATTTGATATTCCGGCGAACATTACCGAGTTAGTTACAAATGCAGGAAACTTAACTTTAAATCTTGCTCCAAAAGGAGCAATTCAAGGTGTCACCAATTATGGTGTGGCAGGATATGGCGGACCTTGTCCTCCCGAAAATCACGGTTTTCATCAATATATAATAACCGTTTATGCTCTAAAAACCGATAAACTAGGCTTAGATTCCAATACAAATCCTGCCGTTGTTGGTTACAATCTATGGGCAAATACTATTGCCAAGGCAAGTATTGTAACGTATTATCAGAGAGAAAAGAAATAACAGCTCTCCTGCTATCAGCTAAAATAAACTGCGCAAATGTCCCTACTTTGCGCAGTTCTTTATTTTCTATTAAAGTTGATAAAAGTCTGTTGACATGGTAATCCTTTTTTTATTTTACTTTAATTAATGGAAACCATTTTTTGTATGATAAACTTCTCCATAACCATTCTAATAAGCCATAGTTATACTTTTTTAACCACCAATTACTAAAAAATACTTGCAGAATATAAATAATAATTCCGGCAAGAAAATACCAATACCAAGACCAGTTTGGTCTAATACAGATGAACAAAAAGAAGGAGATTATATTTTGCAAAACATAATTTGTTAGCGTCATTCTCCCAGTAGCTTTTATAAGATTAAATGCACTCTTAAAATATCCTGAAAAATATATCCAGCAAATAAGTGAGCTTGAGAAAACCGTTAAACTTAATGCTACTGGGTAATACAGATTGTAGTAATCATTAAGAGTCCAGTCATTTTTATCTACAACCATTTGTAATAGAAACATGACTATAGAAATAATTAAACTATAGAACACTATTTTTTTTAGAACAATCCTTGGTTTTCTATCTATCATTTCGAAGAAATTACTTCTCTGAAATGCCATTCCTAATATAAAACACCCTAATTGAATTAAATGCAATATTACCGAATAACTTAAGCGTAACATCCATTTATATCGCATATATAAATTAGCTTTAACACTATCCAAAGTTGTATGGCTATTATAAAGTTCATAAAAAGTATCACGATACTTTGGTGTAAACAATAAATGATGCCGTCCCAACAATGACTGTAATGCCGGTGTCAGTAATAAAATAGTTACTGACAAAATAAAGAGTGATCTTGTGCTACAATTATAAAACATAAGCAATATTAGCCCCATGAATGCGTAATCAGTTAAAATATCACCTCCAAAAAATATGTTATTTATGAACCCAAATACAAACAACCAAAGCATACGATTTATAAAAAAAGCATAATGATTCTGTCCATTTTGCTTAATGTTTTTGAGCAAAACAGAAAATCCGTAACCAAATAAAATAGCTAATAATGTCCATCCCTTGGATTCAAAAACAGTTTCGGATATTATTTTTAAAGTTTCCGAAAGAGAATTTGAATCAGAATCCTTCGAGTGATTGTTCCAGCTATATATTGTAGAATAATTCATTACAGCCACACTAAATAATGCCCAACCTCTTAAAATATCTATAATTGGTGTTCGTTGACTTTGCGAAATTGGTTTAGTTTCTATCAAAATGATATATGATTAAATTTTAATACTGATTTTTTTTAATTGCTATCCATCACAACTCGGTAACAGATATGCCGTTTAACAATTACCAATATGATGCAATATTTTGCTATGCCTTGATTCATTTATTAGATAATCCCAAAAGAGAAAAACTAGTTCAAGACTTCTATAATCAATTATCACAGAATGGTTATATGATATTTATTGTCTTTACAAAAAAGCACAAACTTACTGCAAAAGCACATTGATTAGTAAAGTACTTATAGGGGCTTAATTTGATTGTAAGGCTTCTCCTCAAGGATAGATTGTATTGAATCGCTTATTTCATCTAAATTATTTTGTTTGTTATTAGTCATTAAAATAATCGTGAAATTTTGATTACTAACCAGTAAAGCTTGGTAATTAAAAGCAGCTCCATCATGTATATGACTTGTAACTTTGCCCTCTTCTATACTTCCTTCTCCAAGTCCCGTTTGATTTCCTTTAGAAAACGGGATAAAAAGCTCAAGTGTAGATTCTGGATTAATAATTTTAAACGAATTAATTGCTTCAGACCATTTGTAAAAATCCTTTAAATTTAGTGCTGTCCAGCCCGAAATATTGTATTTAATGGCATCTTGTTTTCCTTTATTATTAAATGATATTGCAAAAAGTTTCTCTTTTTCGTCTGGATCAACGAGCCCATTTTTTATACCAATAGGTTCAAGTATCTTTTTTATTACAAAAGAATTGAAAGGCATATTGGTGATTCTTTCTATGATTCTTCTCTGCAGAAATACATTATTGTTGTTATAATCATACTTCGTTCCTGGCTCAAAATCAAGAATCAAAGTTTTTTTTAGTAACATCATATTATCAGAATCCTGATTAACTTCATTCCATTTTATTTGAGGAAGACCACTTGTATATTGCAGTAAATGAATAATTTTAATTTTATTTGACCAAGAAGGAAGTTCGGGTAAAAATTTAGAAATTGAATCGTCCAGTTTTAATTTTCCTTGCTCTTTAAGCATCATAATTCCAATAGCGTTAAACTCTTTTGCAATTGAACCTATATGAAAACGATATTTTGTGTTTAATGGAGTCGTATTACTTGCATCGGCTTGCCCAAAGGCTTTTTCGTAAATTATTTTGCCTTTTTGGGCAATTAAAACATTACCATTGAAAGCTTTTAATTTATGCGCTTTTTGAAATAAACTATCTAGATTAGTCGTTTTTTGAGAAGATTGACTGTAACAATTACCACAAGTTACTAATAAGGCAATGAGGAGTATAATTCTATTGCTTTTAACTATTTTCATATATAATTTTTAATAAATATAATAGAATTTAATATTAATCCATGAAAAAAAAATCAATCAACTCAAACCATAAAAAGATAGTTGAATAAAATGTGGAGTTAGTTAAAATTAATCGTTTTTAAAAATTCCTCAATTACTTAAACATCTCGTATAAAGCTGCGCAAGTATCTCTGACTTTGCACGGCTTTTATATTTATGCATTAAATACAAGCTTAAGATTATTATGTCTTTAGTATTGAGAAATTCTTAATGAAATATAGTTTCTTTTTAATAACACGAAAAATCCTGTTTTTATATTACTCTTTTATTATATTTGCCACCAATAAAACGAAGATTTTTCTTAAAATCAAGTTATCTATTATTTTACACAAACTAATGCTAATATGAAATTTGTCCTTTTTGTTTTTCTGATATTTTGTTTTGGATGCGAAACAAAAAAAGACAATACAGCAAGAGAAACCAAAACCGAAATTAAACGGTTTATTATTGGCGATGTTAATAATGATAAAATCCAAGATACCGCTTTTGTACGTGTTATAAGTCATAACAATCTTGACCAAGTAGCTATTGAGTTTTCTAAAATAATTCCTCCCTTAAGTTTTGAAAGTTTAGGTGTTTATATTCAAAAAGTAAATGATTTGAATGGCGATAATAGAAATGAAATCATAATATTTTCCAGAACTCATGAAGGCTGGTGGAATGAAATTTCTATTTGGAGTTTTTATAATCAAAAGTGGGAAAAAATTGCAAAAACAAAGGCCTTTATTTCTGAAGATAAAGATTTTAAAAACAGAATAATTAAAGAAAATGGCAACTATTTTTTAATTGGGGATGATATGTGGAATGAGGATGAGAAAGGAGCCTTTTTAAAAACTAAAGTAAAAATATAAAAAACGCATAATACCATCATAGACGATAGTTAGTATTAAATACTAATTAACCTTGATTACAACTATAATACTAACCTCAGAATTTATTAACCTCAAAATAATTAATACTATAACTTTTTATGACTACAAACACTTACTTTATTATTGGCGGTATTGCCGTTTTATTTATTGCATACATGATTTTTCTAAAAACCATTATGAAAAAACGCAATAATAAACTTTTAGAAGACTTTAATAACAATCATTCCAACTCACCACTAACAGATGAGCAAAAAAGACTGCTTTCTTTTGGAGGAATTTTGTTTTATTACAGAGGAGAAAAAATACTAGGTATTAAACCCGAAAATAGTTTAAATGAATACATAGGAGGTTTAAAACTTCAATGGGAAATAACAAACGAAGCTGAAGCCAAAGAAACTTTGAATGATTTATTATCATTGCAGAGAAGTAATGAGTTCGAACCTGTTTTCTTGCAATCATCAAAAGAATTAAGCAGTATTCAGAAAGATATTTCAAAAGGTTTAGGATTAGATCTGGATAATGTTACAAAAATAAAATCAGCTTATGCATGGGATATTTGCAGAGCAGTATCATTAGCAAAATGGTGTTATTGGGTAGGTTATTTAACCGAAAATGAAACTTGGGAAATCATGAAAAAAGCTTCTGAAATAGCAATTAAAAAAGGGGAAAACTGGACCGATTATACCATTTCATTTTTATTAGGTAGAACTATACAAGGATTTGATTTAGATGAATTGATAGTCGAAAGCAAACAAATCCTTACTAGTAAAGGACCATCATTAAGAAAAATTGAAGATGTGGATATATATACAAAATACCCTTTTATAAAATAACCTCATCAATATTTATGATTCTAGAATGTTACAATTTATTAAAAACAATAGAACAGCGACCTATTATGTGGACTGGCGAAGCAAGTCTTAAGAGTATAAAGACCTTTGTTTCTGGCTATTATCTAGCGCTTATTGATAATAAGATTGTTAATGAGCAAATAGATGAACCTTTTTTTGATTGGGTTGCAAATAAGCTTGGCTATTTTGAATCAACTGCTGGATGGGCAAATATGATTTTAGCATATAGCATAGGAGTCAAACCTGAGAATATAAATTGGGAAGAGTTTTTTGTTTATGATATTACTCAGGAGCAGCATTTAAAATCTATTAAATTATTTTACGAATTAATTGAACAATTCAAAAATGAATTAGAAGGCATCTAATCAATTTACAAAAGAGTTTATATAAAAAAATGCGCAAATGTCTCTGACTTTGCGCATTTTTTATGTTCGTGCAAAAACCTAAATATAAGTTCATTTTCTACACGTGATTTTAAAGAGATTAGCTCCAAAATTATCCTTTTTAAGCTTACACTTTTTAACCTAAAATCAAAGAAAGTGTGAGTTTTTTGCCGTTTTTAGCGAAAAAAGTTCTATATTACAGAAAATCAGAGCCAATTTGTGATTAAAAGCAATTGGCGAGAATATTAATTTACCCGTATTTATATTAAAAAAAATGAAACAATTACTACAGTGGACAATCATCATTCCAGCACTTTCCTGGATTCTATTTTTTAGCGGACTTGTTGACAACAGCAGTATTTTTCAAGTTATTGCAAGTATACTACTTATCCTGAGCGTTATGTCGGCAGTACATCATTCAGAAATAATCGCAGAAAGAGTTGGAGAACCTTACGGAACCATTATTTTAGCTATATCCATAACCGTTATAGAGGTTTCGATTATTATTTCCTTAATGATGTCCGAAGGCGCAGAAGCAGCTTCATTAGCCAGAGATACTGTATTTGCCGCCACAATGCTTATTCTTAATGGTATCATTGGTCTTTGCCTATTAATTGGTGGTCTAAAACATTACGAACAAAATTTTTCTGTCTCTTCTGTAACTATTGGATTGGTTTCGCTAGTTTCGATTATCGTATTTACATTGGTCTTCCCTACTTTCACCGAAAGTGTTAAGGGTTCTTATTATTCAGTACCTCAACTTGTTTTTGCATCTGGTGCCTGTATTGTTATTTATTCTTCATTTCTGTTTGCGCAAACCACAAGATACCGCCAATATTTCCTTACGATTGGAGCCGATGAAAATGAAGATGCTGCAGAACCATTAGCAATCGATAATAAAACCTTTTATACAAGTTTGGTTTTCCTTATCGTAAGCTTAGGTATTGTGGTGCTACTAGCAAAAACACTTTCGCCTACTATCGAGAGCATTATTGTAAGCTATCATCTTCCTAAAACTTTAGTGGGAGTTGTAATTGCAGCAATAATCTTGTTACCCGAAGCAATTGCAGCAATTACTGCGGCAAGAAAAAACAGACTACAAACGAGTTTAAACTTAGCCTTAGGTTCAGCATTGGCAAGTATCGGATTAACCATTCCTAGTGTTGCAGCTGTTTGTATCATGATGGATATGCCTATTATCCTTGGGCTCGACATAAAATCTATTGTATTATTAGCATTATCAGTATTTACCGTAATGTTGTCGTTAAGCAAAGGAAAGTCGAATATTGTTTATGGTGTAGTACTGCTGGTCAATCTATTTGCTTTTGTATTCCTTATGATATATCCATAATCTCGTAAACAACTTAACTCTTATAAAAAATGCGCAAGTATCTCTTACTTTGCGCATTTTTTTATGATTAATAAATACATTATTTACGTTGAAATTAGATCTATAATAACATGAATAAAAGCCTATTTGTGGCACAAAGTCAATCAGACTTACATTGACAAAATAATTTTATGATTTTTATAAATAACTAATCAGTAACTTTCTAAAATAAAACTTATTAAGTCATTTCTATGAAAAACATTTTACTCATTATATGTATTTTACTCTTTCAAACTGATTTTATTTTTGCGCAAAACCATGAGAAAGAAGTTATATCGTATCTTAAAAAAGAAATGAAAGAGCAAAAGATTCCAGGACTACAAATTGCTGTAATTAAAAATAATAAAGTTCTTTTTTCAAAATCTCTCGGTATAGCAAATATTGAATTTTCAGTTCCTGTAACTAATAACACTAAATTCTCAATTAATTCTATTGCCAAAATAATTACTTCGGTTGCGATTATGCAACTTGTCGAAAAAAACAAACTTCAAATTGAAGCTCCTATTTCTAATTATTTGGATTCTTTACCAAAGGATTGGGGCAAAATCACCGTTAAGCAATTACTAAGTCACACTTCTGGTTTACCCGACATTGAAGCCTCAAGTGGCGATGGCTTAATTAGCGACAAAGGGCAAGATTCAGCTTGGGTTAAAGTTCAAACTTTGCCTCTACAATCTAAAGCCGGAGAAAAATTTAACTACAATGCAACAAACTATCTTTTGTTACAGCAAATTATTGAAAAAATTAGCAAGCTTCCTTTCGAAAAATTTGTTGAAACATACCAATTTAATGTTGCTAAAATGAACAATACAAAATATGCAAATTCATATGATGTGTTTAAATATAAAGCGCCAACTTATAGTTTTCACCAATTTAACAAAGCAATTGGGGATTATATTAAAACCGATAAACTAACCGTTACGTACGAAGATTTCCCGACTACCTTTAGAGCAGATGCTGGTGTATTTACAAATGCCGATGATATGGCTAGATGGGTTATTGCATTACAAAATGGCGATTTTTTACAAAACAAGGAAAATATCCGTAAAATGTGGGAACCTACAAAATTAAATAATGGAAGTTATGATGGCTTTGGAGGTATTTTAGATTCATATGCGTTAGGTTGGCCAATCATAAACAGAAAAACTCATTTTGCTGCTTCGGCTTTTGGAGGAGGACGCGCTTCTATTACCATTTATCCTAATGATAATTTAGCTATTATATTGTTTACCAACCTTACTGGGATCGAAACTTATACTATAACAGAGAATATTTCGAAGTTCTATTTTAAAGATTAATGCACAATGACAATATAAAAAATATCAAACTGGATGACTCCTACTCTACCCAGCCATACAAATCTAATAATCGATCTATTCTATAAAACCTTCATTAAAAATAATGGAGGTTTTTATGTTTTTTACAAATCTTCTTTAGCAATATTCTGAATAAAACAGAGTTTAATTATATTTATTTACCAACTAATCTATTAAATCGACAATACTAAATACATTTCTTACATTCGCTTAAACAGAATCCAATTTATACCCAAAAAAACATCTAAAAACATAAAGTTCAGAGCTATTCACAACTTAAGATATTAACCAAAAACCATAACCGAAAGAATGAAGAACAGACTTTTACTAGCATTTTTATTTTTGACATCATTAGCATATGGACAAAAGGCAACTTTTAATATTAAATATTCTGAACAGTTGGCCGTTTATGTTTTTTTACAAAATCTTTCTGAAGATTATCCTGAGAATGTTTTCAAGACTGAATTTCAAAAATCAAAATATAACGTTGAGAAATATAAAACTATAATCTCAAGATTTAACAAATTAAACATTTACTATAGTTTCCCATATGATGATTATCCATATGGCTCAAAAAAGACGATGCAAACGGAGGATCTATTGAAAAAAAATCTAATAGAAACAGAAAATCTAAAGGATTTTAAAATTCGTTCTATTGGTTTTATTCCAAATAATACACTGAATGATTTAGCTGAAAGTATTTTGGAATTTACCCCAATTTATAATGAGCTAATATACAATCCAAACAAAGAGAAATTCGAAAACCAAATTAAAGAAGTCACAAAGTATTCTAACGAAAACCAGATAGAAAACTACTTCCAGACGGGATTATTATTTTATAATTCGAGTTGGGACAATTCAATTCCTTTCAACGTAGCTTTTTATCCGTTACCAAATTCTAAAGGATTTACTGCACAAGCATTTTGCAACAATTTTATTAGTGCAATACAAACCGATTTAACATCGTATAAAGACTTATTTAGTGTTATGCTGCACGAAACCTATCATATAATTTATGATGAACAGTCGCTTGAAGTAAAAACAGATATTAATACTTATTTTAAAAAAAATAAATCGAAATGTAGCAATTATGCCTATCAGCTTATGAATGAAGTCTTGGCAACCGCTTTAGGAAATGGGTATGTTTATGAAAAATTAGACGGGAAAATTGACACTGGAGATTGGTATAATAAAAAATATATTAACCTTATGGCAAAGCAAATTTATCCGTTGATTACAGAATATATTAATCAGAAGAAACCAATAGATAAAAACTTTATTGATACTTACATCAACCTATATGAAACAAACTTTCCTGATTGGATAAATGAGCTTAATAATATAATGTCTTACAGATTTGTGCTTACCGAAAATGAGAAAGATATTAAGACCATAAACCAATTGTTTCGCTATCGCTCCAGAACCGAAAGCGAAGACCAAATTACAGAAAGTCGTATTGAAAAAATGCAAAAAACATCGCTTACAAAAGTGGTCATTATTTCTAAAAACAGTTCTGAAAAGATAAAACTATTAAAAACTAAATTTAAAGAATTAAAAAACTGGCAAGCTAACGCAGACAATGAGTTTGCTTACAAAATTCTATTAGACGATAAAAGCCAACTGATAATATTGAACCAAAAAAAATCGACAATTGAAACCCTTATCAAATCAGTAAAATAAGATATAGTCCATATATTAGAAAATGAAAATTACCATACAAATAATCATGTTGTTTATTTTGTCATCAGTTTATGCCATGCATAAATTACCACCTATAAATAGCAAAAACTCTATTGAAAACAAATGTTCTGTTACTAGCGTAACTTTAAAAACAGAAAGAATTGAGAAGAAACGAAAATTCCTTTTTTGGAAATTACCACACAAAAAAATAATTCATATTGATCAAGTATTTGATAGTAGCGGAAAGAGAATTTTAAAGAAAACTACAATTCAAGTTTGTTCATCCTGCTCTTGTGATGATATAAAATATCGCCGAGTAAAAATTGTAAATAATGAAATATGGATTTTTCATTACAATACAAATCCTGAAAAAGGAATAATAAAACGTTATGACTTTTGTGGAAAATTTTTAGGTCAAAAGGCTTGGGAAGATGAATCTTTTAATGATGATTAATCTAACAAATTACTGCTGCCAACTGATATCATAACCTCCCCTTTATTATTCCATCGTATTAAAAACAAACCTCTCGAAAGTGGAATAATATCAAAATAAAACAGTTATTAATGTAACATTTATGTTAATTATTTATCTATATAAAAACAGCTGATTTGTTTAATATAAATTACAATGAACTCTTAAAAATTAAAATAAATGAAAAAAATACTTTTTTTTATCTTACTCTCTAGCTTCTTAACAAATACAGTTTCTGCTCAAGAATTGAACAATTTATTTTCGACACTTTCTGAAAGGAATCTTTTTAAGGGTAGTGCTGTAATTTCTAAATCAGGAAAAACTATTTTTTCTAATACTTATGGGTTTTCTAATATCGAGAAGAAAGAAAAGTTTAATGACAATTCTCGATTCCCAATTGCTTCTGTTACAAAAACCTTTACAGCAACAGCTATACTGCAGCTTAAACAGAAAGGCAAGCTTACAATTGATGAACCGGTTCAGAAATACCTTCCCGATTTTCCTTATCCAAATATCACCATCAAACAACTGCTTAATAACACCTCTGGATTAGCTCAATATTATAATTTATTTGATAGTATAATAAAAGAACAACCCGAAAAAATAATTTCGAATCAGGATATTATTCCAACATTCATTCGTTTTAAAACACCGCTTGCATTTTTACCAGGAAGTAAATGGGACTACAATAATATTAATTTTTGCATCGCTGCATTAATTATCGAAAAAGTATCAGGAATTAGTTATGCTAATTATATGGAAAAAAATATTTTCGACCCTGCAAAAATGAAAGATTCATTTGTTCCGATTAACAGAAAAATTAAAGGACCAAATCAAGTAGAATTATACATGTATCCTAACTTCTATTCGACAGATTTTGCTAATATAAATACCTTAAAAGAACCTTTTTTAATATTCGAAAAAAGTAACTTTTATGGCAATGGAGGAATCGTAAGTACCGCTTTAGACTTGCAAAAATATCAAAACGCATTATTTACCTATCAGATTTTAGGCAAAAAAGAACTAGAGGAAGCTCTTACAGCTACAATACTTAATGATGGAAAAAAAGCAACTTATAATCTAGAAGGAAAAGAAATGAGTTATGGTTTAGGTTGGGGAATGTACACCGATGAAAGTAACGGAAAAATAGTTTTTCATGATGGCTCTATTACAGGTCTTACCAGTATTTTGGCACATAACATTACTAAAAATCAAACTGTAATCCTTCTATCCAATACAGGAAATTGCCCAGTGTATTCTATCCTTAATACCGTCTTACAATTAATGGACAACAAACCTTATACAATTCCTGCACAAAATCTTTCAAGAATCTATGGCAATTTACTTGAAAACGGAGATAAAGAAAAAGCAAATCAATTGATTGATGACTATTTAAAAAATCCAAAAAGTTATGAAGCAACCGAGAGAGATTTTAATCGATTAGGCTATCATTTTCTTAGACTCCAAAAAAATGAAAATGCTTTGCTGACATTCAAAACCGGATCATTAATTTTTCCTGAGAGTTGGAATATTTATGATAGTTATGGCGAAGCATTACTTCAATGTGGCAAAAAAGAAGATGCGATTAAAATGTATCAAAAATCTGTTGAATTAAATCCTAATAACGAAAACGGAAAAAAAGTTCTGAGTAGTTTACTAAAGGCATAACTAGATTAGCAAAACTGTTTCGTTTTGGAATTTGAAAATTAAAAAATGATCAAAAAAAGCATATCTGAATAAAAATATGAGTGACGAACAATTAATATTGTGGAATAAGATTAAGAATTTTGAGCTCGATGAACCTGAAATTTCATTTAGTTTTACAGATAGACTTGCCAGAGAAAATGGTTGGACAATTGAATATTCTATCCGAGCGATTTTAGAATATAAAAAATTCATTTTTCTATTAACTATTGCAAATCATCCATTAACTCCATCCGATCAAGTAGATCAGGTTTGGCATTTGCATTTGCTCTACACGCAATCATATTGGGAAGATTTTTGCGAAAACACAATCAAAAGAAGAATACATCACGGACCAACTAAAGGCGGTAATACCGAGAAAAGTAAATACACTAATTATTACGAAAAAACCAAAGAATTATATCTTGAAATTTTCAAAACCGAAACACCAAAAGATATTTGGCCGTCAAGCGAAATTAGGTTTACTGAAATTAACTTTGAAAGAATAAATCTGGATAG
This sequence comes from Flavobacterium sp. AJR, assembly GCF_002156885.1. Classification (NCBI taxonomy): domain Bacteria; kingdom Pseudomonadati; phylum Bacteroidota; class Flavobacteriia; order Flavobacteriales; family Flavobacteriaceae; genus Flavobacterium; species Flavobacterium sp. AJR. The sequence goes on from NZ_NCWQ01000006.1 coordinate 68,015, forward strand.
AAACTGGATTATAAAAAAACCTTTTTAAATGAAATATTTATCTGAACTAACGCCAGCAGAAATATTAATATTAACTAAAAAAAATGTTACTCAGCAGGAACTTTTAAAAATAACTTTCATAGATTTATTATTTAAACAAGTTTTACGAACTTTTGAAGTAGAAAGACAGCCACACATTAGAGAAAAAGTGAAAGTTTATAAATATGTTGGCATAGGACAAAACTATAAAACTTATAATTCTCAAAATCACGAAAGATCGTTTCTATCCGCTTTTGGAACTGATAATACGGTGGAAATATTGTTTAGGAATTTGGTTAAAATTGCTTTTCAAAAAACTAGAACAGTACAAGATTTAAAAAATGATTTAATAAAAACTCCAACTCTGAAAAAATGCTTTACTCAAAACATTTTTCAACAATTTTATTATGGTTATAGTCTTACAGAATATGGAACTGAATTAAAACAAATGGTTAAAAAAGAAATTCAAGACGCAGGAAATGAGCTTTCAGACATAGACAATATCGAAAACCAAAAAGCGATTGAATTAATAAAAATAATTGGAGCAAATATATTTCTTTTAGTAAATCTTGATTACGAACTATTAAATCAGATTGATACTGATTTAGTAACCGAAATTAATAGAAGTAATTCAACCGACGGAGGAAGTGGCTGTAGTACTTACGATTGGAGTTTTGATGATTACTCTTCTAGTTTTGACAGCGGTTGTAGTAGTGGATGCAGTGGTTGCGGAAGTGGCTGTAGCGGATGCGGAGGAGATTAGAAAATTTAAATTTTAAAATAAAAAAAAACACTTATGAAATCTTTTAAACCCTATTCTTTCCTATTCGTCTTATTCTTTCTAACAGGATGCATCGGAAATATGAATCCTACTGGTGGAAATTCTGCGCCAAATTATCCTTATTTTATCACTACAAAACCATTGGTCGTTAAGAAAATAGCAGTTCCAGTAGGAACAAAGCTAGTTTATGAAGAACAATACTTTAAAGAAGATGAACAAGATCAAATAATGAACGAGGAAAAACTTATCACGATAGAATTTCCTGTTGGTAAACCATTAAATTGGGGTGGTGTTCCCGTAACTTCAATTGACAAATTTTTTAATTCCGAAATGCATGGTTTTACCGTTAATGCTGACTTTGATAAATTAAGCAATGATAAAAAAACTAAATTCTCTGAGCTGTGGCAAAGTTGCAGTAATGATTTAGGAATTACAGTTAAAGACACAGATGATTGGTCTTTTAATACAAAAAACATTTCAGATGTTGAGAGTTGTAGTGTGCTCTATCAGCGCTATTTTAAGGAAAATAAAGAACAGCAAGCTTTTCTAGATAATTTATA
>NZ_NCWQ01000007.1:0-65950 GCF_002156885.1 Flavobacterium sp. AJR
GAATTTTTAGAAATCGGGTGTTATTATTTTTTATAAAAATTTAAATTTTGGGTTGATTTTCAATCAAAAAAATATATTTATATTGTAATACCCATGGCTCTTTTGTAATATAATACAATCAAGAAAGCGTGGGTTTTATTTGTTTAAAGCTAATAAAACACATTATTTATGGTATTAAGGCGAGTTGTTGTAACAGGATTAGGCGCACTTACCCCTATTGGGAATAACATCCAGGATTATTGGAACGCGCTTATTAATGGAGTAAGCGGTGCTGCCCCAATAACGTATTACGATACAGAGAAACATAAAACGAAATTTGCTTGTGAAGTAAAAAACTTCAACATCGAAGATTTTATGGATCGTAAAGAATCTCGTAGACTAGATAAATTTGCACAATATGCTGTTGCCGCAAGTGACGAAGCTATAAAAGATGCTGGTCTTACTGATGACAACGTCGACAAAGAAAGAGTTGGAGTTATCTGGGGAGCTGGAATTGGTGGTTTAGAAACTTTTCAAGAAGAAGTTATTTACTACGCTAAAGGAGACGGAACACCAAAATTCAATCCGTTTTTTATTCCTAAAATGATTGCTGATATTGCCCCTGCACACATTTCTATGAGAAATGGTTATATGGGACCAAATTATACAACTGTTTCTGCTTGTGCTTCTTCTGCCAATGCACTTATTGATGCTTTTAACTACATTCGTTTAGGAATGTGTGATATTATCATCTCTGGTGGATCTGAAGCTGCTATTACAATTGCAGGAATGGGAGGCTTTAACTCTATGCATGCTTTATCAACCAGAAATGATAGTCCTGAGACTGCTTCAAGACCTTTTGATGCTACTCGTGACGGTTTTGTTTTAGGTGAAGGAGCTGGTGCATTAGTACTTGAAGATTACGAACACGCTAAAGCACGTGGAGCAAAAATATATTGCGAAATTGGCGGTGGCGGAATGTCATCTGATGCGTACCACTTAACAGCACCTCATCCGGAAGGACTTGGTGTTATTGCTGTAATGAAAAACACATTACGTGATGCTGGTATGAAACCTGAAGATGTTGATCATATTAATACGCACGGTACATCTACTCCACTTGGAGATGTTGCTGAATTAAAAGCGATTAGTGCTGTTTTTGGTGATCATGCCAAAAACATCAATATCAACTCTACAAAATCTATGACTGGACACTTACTTGGTGCTGCTGGTGCTATCGAAGCTATTGCTTCTATACTTGCTATGCAACACGGTATTGTTCCTCCAACAATCAATCATACGGTTGCTGATGAGAAAATAGATCCTTCATTAAATTTAACACTAAACAAACCTCAAAAAAGAGAAGTAAATGTTGCTATGAGTAACACTTTTGGTTTTGGAGGTCACAATGCTTGTGTTTTATTTAAAAAATTAGTTGACTAATTTTCTTATGAGTATTTTCAAAAAAATATTTTCAAAATCCCGTTCTCAAGAAGACGGGATTTTTTTTGATTCTATTCAAAAAATCCTTGGTTTTCCACCTATTTCGCTTCAATTTTATAAGAAAGCCTTTACTCATCGCTCTTCTAATCGACTGGACGAAAACGGAAATCCTATTAACTACGAACGTTTAGAATTTCTTGGAGATGCAATGCTAAGTGCTGTAATTGCAGCACATCTCTTTAATAAAGCTCCTGCTGGAGATGAAGGTTACCTTACCAAGATGCGTTCTAAAATTGTAAGTAGAGAACATTTGAACGAACTTGGAAAAGATCTTAATCTGGCTCGTTTTATAGAAAGCAAAGTGCCTTTACAACACTTTGGAGAAAACATTCATGGTAACATTTTCGAATCACTTATTGGAGCCATTTATCTTGACAGAGGGTATTCATTTTGTGAAAAATTTATCCAGAGTAGCGTAATCGGTCCGTATGTAGATATTACCCGACTTGAGGGAAAAGTAATAAGCTATAAAAGCTTAGTTATTGAATGGTGTCAGAAAGAGAAAAAGATATTCCATTATGATATTTTTGAGGATAATGGCATTGGTGGAGAACGTTTATTTGGCGTCAAATTAAGTATTGACGATAAAGTAGTCGCAAGAGCGCGAGCAACTTCCAAAAAGAAAGCAGAAGAAAAAGCATCACAACGTGCGTATTTTGCATTTCAAGAAAAAATGGACAAGAAATAAAACTAGTTTTCTTAAAACTACATCGTTTTCGTTTATAAATTAACAAAAACATACCAATCTTAACTATTGAACCAGCAATAGAAATAGTATATTTACAACTTATTTTTTCAGGAAATGGCTATTCATAAATTAGAATTAGGCGAATTTGATGAAATTGATTATAATTTGATTGCCATACATACTTCTATGGAAGATTATCGACTGGCTTATTTTATCAATCAAAACTTCCCGGTTCTTTTGAGTAAAAGTAAAAATGAAATCCAAATTAATGTGAAAGAAGGTGAGACTCATTTTTCACGATTTGATTATTACGATGAAGAAAAAGAACTTTATTGGGATTTAATTCAAAATAAAAACGAAGTCATTCAGAATACACCAAATGACAGTCAGGATTTATTTTCAGATACTTCGATGGAGGTCGCCACAAAAGTATATCTACTACCTGAGTTTAAAAAAGTTGATTATTTTTTAAAAATTGAAAAGAGTGAGGAAGCTTTCGATATATTAAAAATACAACAAATATTAAATACCATTGATACCATCTCAACGGTTTATATAGTTGATACAAATAAAATAAAATCAAAAAACAATTTAATTTTTTAATAGAAATGCTTACAAACAAAAAAACCAAAATTGTAGCCACACTTGGGCCTGCATGTGGAACTAGAGAGATCATCAAGGACATGATCGAAGCAGGTGTTAATGTGTTTAGAGTTAATTTTTCGCATGCAGATTACGAAGGAGTAAAAGAGAAAATCAACATTATTAGAGGACTTAACGAAGAGTTTGGTTATACCACGGCAATACTCGGAGATTTACAAGGACCTAAACTTCGTGTAGGAGTAATGGAAGAAGGAGTTGTAGTAAACGATGGTGATGTAATCACTTTTACTACTGCAGAAGATATTATAGGTACTGCAAAAAAAGTTTTCATGAAGTACCAAAACTTTCCAAATGATGTAAATCCTGGAGAGCGTATTTTATTAGATGATGGAAAACTTATCTTTGAGATCCTTACAACTGATAAAAAAACAGAAGTTACCGCTGTAGTTATTCAAGGTGGTGAATTAAAATCTAAAAAAGGTGTAAACCTTCCTAATACTAAAATATCTTTACCTGCATTGACAGAAAAAGATATTGCAGATGCAATTTTTGCTATTGAGCAAAAAGTAGACTGGTTAGCTCTTTCTTTTGTAAAAACACCACGTGACTTACAAGACTTACAAGAGTTAATTGATAAACATTCTGATTATAAAATTCCGATTGTAGCTAAAATCGAAATGCCAGAAGCATTAGAGAATATGGATAAAATCGTTGCTTATTGTGACGCTTTAATGGTTGCTCGTGGAGATTTAGGAGTTGAACTTCCTGCTCACGAAGTACCATTAGTTCAAAAAGAATTAATCCGCAGAGCAAAAACTGCTCGTATTCCTGTAATTGTGGCAACACAAATGATGGAAACTATGATTACTAGTTTAACTCCAACTCGTGCGGAAGTAAACGACGTTGCAAACTCTGTTATGGATGGTGCTGATGCTGTAATGCTATCTGGAGAAACTGCTGCAGGAAACTATCCTGTTCAGGTTATCCAAAAAATGACACAAATTATCGAAGCCGTTGAAGACTCTCCGCTAATTCATGTTCCACAAAACACACCACAAATAAAAACAAAACGTTTTATTACTAAAACAATTTGTCAGCAAGCTGCGCTTATGGCTAACGTTATTAAAGCTAAGGCAATTTGCACACTTACAAATAGTGGTTATACTGCTTTCCAAATTTCGGCTTGGAGACCATCTGCTCACATTTTAGTATTTACTTCTAACAAAAGAATCTTAACTCAATTAAGTCTTTTATGGGGAGTTAAATCATTCTATTATGACAAAGATGTAAGTACTGATGATACTGTAACCGATGTAAATCAAATCGTAAAAGATAAAGGATATGTTGTAAAAGGAGATTACTTAATCAACCTAGCAGCAATGCCTATTAAAGATAAAGGAATGGTAAACACCATGAGAGTTTCTGAAATAGAGTAATCTTATCTGATTTCAAAATATTAAATCCGTCTTGTAGTTTCTACTTGACGGATTTTTATTTTATATCCCCTAGATATTATTTCCCAAAGAAAAAAACACAAAGAATCACTAAATTTTCTTTCTTATTATCCCACTTCACAACTAGCATTATGCAAGATTGGGAAATTACAAGAATTGGCTATAAAGCATAATTGATTTGCTTTTTTGTGCAGTTCTAATGCTAATTGAATTTTATCAGGATTAGCTATAGTAACTTTTGGATTTAATCGAACCTCAGTAAAGCGTCCGCTTCCGTCAAATTCTACTTCAAGAGTTGCTTCAGCATTATCAGAATAACTCAAAACTTCAATTCCGTTTTGACTGCATACATATAGATATGACATCATGTGGCACGAAACCAGACTGCTTAACAACATATCTTCTGGGTTATATAACTCTTCGTCGCCTTTAAAAGCTTTTGCCGCAGAAACACTCAAAACAGGCTTTCCTTCAATTATTATCTCATGATTTTTAGAAACAAAGCCTTTTTCATTTTTACTCGATGACCATTTGGCTTCTGCTTTAAATAAATGTTTAAATCCCATACTTTTTTATTAGTTAAAAAAATGCAACTTCTTAGTTTCCCACTATAATGAGTTACGCATGATCAGTGACGATTTGTTTTCGATGTTTTGCTTCTTTCCAGACAAAACCATCTTTGCCATAATTTTTCCCATTTCTTCAAAATTTGTCGAAATAGTTGTTATCCCGTTTTCTACCACTTTTTTTAATGGTGTTTCATTGTAAGAGATAATTCCGAAATCGTGACCAAGTTTTAAATCCTGACGCTTTGCTTTTTCGATAACCCGAACCAAATCTCTGTCATTAGGGATAATATATACCTCTCCTACTTTAATTTCTCTTTCTCTAAACTCAGTAATCACTTCATTCTCAAATAAAAAATCATTACAAAAATTTAGAAAACCAGTTTTCATTCCTAAAGGTTCTCTAAATCCTGGAAAAATCATAATTAATTTGTTGTACTTATCCAGCTTAGGCTTTCCCTTAACTAATGCATCATAAATATCTTTTGGGAAATTCTGACAAACTGAAGGATATGCTTTTAAAGCTTCACTCGTCTGATCCAAAATATAAACCTCATTTACTGGTAGGGTATTTATACAGGAAGCTGCATCTGCCAAATCGGTTGGCATAATTATATATTTAGTGTATGCTCCGTTATTATCATTTATTAGTTTCTTAAAAACCTTTGTATTGAAATAATAAAAAAAGATATCAACTTGTACTTCTTCTCCAATATTTCTTAAAAAGGAAATATAGATATCTTCCTTAAAATTATTAAGCTCATCAAAAAGTAAAAAAACGCGCTCTTTGATTGTGATTTCGACACTTTTAATATAATACCCCTTTCCTGGTATGGCATAAATAATCCCTCTTTTTTTTAATTCATCATAAGCCTGCAAAACAGTATCTCTTGATAAAGAAAAAGCCAAACACACTTTATTTACCGATGGCAATCTATCGCCTTTCTTTAAGTTTTTCTTATTAATACTACTCTCGATTGAAGCTATAATCTGTTTGTATTTAGGAATACCTAGATTATTCTGGATAGAAATTATATTCATAAAAGATAATATTTTCATGCAATATACAAAAAACTGGTAGGTGCTGGTATGGATTACATTAATAATATACATATTTTTGAATTTCATTTTTCACAAAAAAATAATGAAAATAAAACACAAATCACATTTTACAGATATAAACACAAAAGAATTCTTTGGTATATTACCTGACAACGAAGCTATTCATTCCTATAAATTAACCAATAAAAATGGCATGCAAGCCACTATTATCGATTATGGCGCAACGGTTACTTCCTTAATCGTACCCCTTGAAAACGGAGATCTTATAGATGTGGTTTTGGGTTTTGATACCTTAGAAAAATATTTAAAATCATACTCTTTTTCTGGCGCTCCTTATTTTGGCGCAACAATAGGACGATATGCCGGCAGAATAAACAACGGAACTTTTACCTTAAATGATAAGACTTATCTTTTAAACAAAAACAATAACAATCATGCTATACATGGCGGAAATATAGGCTTTGCTCAAAAAAAGTGGGAAGTTGAAACCATGACAGAGGGTGAAAATCAATCAATAACCATGACTCTTTTAAGTCCTGCAAATGAAGAAAATTATCCCGGAGATTTGTCTGTAAGCCTAACCTATACGCTAACTGATGACAATGAGCTACAATTAGAATATAATGCTACTACGACACAGGATACCATTATAAACTTAACGAATCACAGTTATTTTAATCTTAACGGACATGGTTCTAGCGTTACTGACCAAGAAATGATTGTAAACTCGGATAAAATATTAGAAACATCCTCTGAGAATATCCCAACAGGAAATATCTTAAATCTTTTAAACCATCCTTTCGATTTTAGAACTCCTGCAAACTGCCCTTCTATTATTGATAATTCATTTATAATAGAAACTAAAAATGATATTGCCGCTGCACTTTATAGCCCAACAAGCAGATTGCGAATGACGGTTTATACAGATCAACCAAGTGTACATGTTTTTGTAGGTGGTAATTGCTCCACCGAAATAAAAGGAAAAGAAGACGTTACTTATCATGCTTTAAGCGGTATTTGTTTTGAAACTCAAAACTATCCCGATGCGCCTAATCAATCTCGTTTTCCTAATTCGATACTAAGAAAAGAAGATAAATACCATCATAAAACTGTCTATAAATTTCAGTGTATTTAAAAAAACCAATAACTATAACCACGAAATACTTTATATTAATTATCTCCTTAAACACAATTAACCATGAACCAAAACCTTGCCATCGCAGATTATGCGGTTTTTATAATCTACTTTATTGTAGTATCTACCTACGGTTATACTATATATCGCAAACGTAAAAAAGACGAAAAAGACGCCAAAGCTTATTTTCTTGCCGAAGGAAACCTAACTTGGTGGGCAATAGGAGCTTCATTAATCGCATCTAATATTTCGGCAGAACAGTTTATAGGAATGAGTGGCGAAGGTTTCTTTTTAGGAATTGCTGTTGCTGCTTACGAATGGGTTGCTGCCATCACTTTAATAATTGTGGCTGTATGGTTTATTCCTGTTTATCTTAAAAACAAGATATACACTATGCCGCAGTTTTTAAAAACACGTTATAATGAATCAACAGCTTTGATTATGGCTGTTTTTTGGTTGTTCCTGTATGTTTTTGTAAACCTTACTTCTATTTTATACTTAGGAGCTGTAGCCATAAACGGATTGGCTGGAGGAGAATACCTTCATGTTATTATGGTAGGATTGGCACTTTTTGCTTTGATAATTTCATTGGGAGGAATGAAAGTTGTTGCTTACACAGATGTTATTCAGGTTGCTGTATTAATCATAGGCGGATTAGTAACTTCTTATATTGCTTTAACAACTGTAGGACAATATTTTGGCGTGGGTCAAAATGCAATTGCCGGTTTTAAAGTTTTGATGCGAGAAGCTCCAGAACATTTTAAAATGATTATCCCAAAACCAACAGCAACTTCCTCTCAGTTAGAAATAGATAAGTACTTAACTTTCCCTGGTATAATGTCTTACGTAGCCGGTATCTGGATTATCAACCTTAACTATTGGGGTTGTAACCAATACATAACTCAAAGAGCCTTGGGTGCCGATTTGCAAACTGCTCGTACGGGTATATTATTTGCTGGTTTCTTAAAACTATTAATGCCTCTAATTGTTATGTTACCTGGTATCGCCGCTTATGTTTTATATCAAAACGGACATTTACCTCAACTTGTTGGCGGAAAAGACGGAGCGTACTCTGCGGTATTAACTTTTTTACCAACAGGATTAAAAGGACTTTCGGTAGCTGCATTAACCGCGGCAATTGTAGCTTCATTGGCTGGTAAGGTAAATAGTATTTCGACTATTTATACGCTAGACATTCATAAAAAATATATTCAAAAAGAAGCTGGTGAAAAACAACAAGTAAACATCGGTCGAATTGCTGTTTTTGCCGCAATGCTTTTGGCTGTTTTATTTACTTGGAATGATATTTTAGGAATTGGCGGTGTTGGAGGTTTTACCTACATCCAAAAATACACTGGTTTTATAAGTCCTGGAGTTTTTGCCATGTTTATTCTTGGTATGTTCTGGAAAAGAACCACTGGAGCTGCAGCTATTGTAGGTGTGATTTTAGGATTTGTATTATCTATTTTATTCAATGAATATGCTCCAATATTATTTGGCAACGATACATTGTTATATACTGCTTATCCAAACGGAAAAGGAGCTTATGAGATTCCGTTCCATATTTGTATGGGATTATCTTTCTGCTTTACTACACTTGCAATGGTTCTTATAAGTTTTGCAGGTCCAAAAGTAAACCCGAAAGCATTTGAACTAGACACTACAATGTTTAAATTAAAACCACAAACAACTGTATTAATAGTAATTACTTTATTGATTATTGCCTCTCTATATGTGAAGTTCTGGTAATACGATACAGCTTAATTAATAAAGAAAGGATACTGTAAATGGTATCCTTTCTTTATTAAATAGAATAAGTTCTTTTAAAAAGCGAACATTAAAAAATTAACAAGACAAATAACACTTTACAAATAACCTTTAATTACATTTGAGCACTAAAAAAATTAATAAACCAACCGTTTAAGCATAAACAAAAAATGAAAAAACTAATAGTTGCCTTTTTATTTCTCTCTTTCGCAATGTCTGCACAAGACATGAAAGTTGTATCTGGAGATTTTAAATTCTTGAAAGACCAAAAAGAAATTAATACCGAATTTGATTATAGCAACTTTACTATGATGAAAGAAAATAAACCAGAAGCACAATATGTTGAAGAACACAAAGTCGATTTAGACAAAAAAGCAAAAGGGAACGGAAATCTTTGGTACAAAAGATGGGTCGTTGCCAAAGAACAAATCTGGACTCCAAAATTTTTAGAAATAGGAAACATTGTATTATCTAAAGCTGGTAAAGACGTAAACTTTCAGGAAGGCTTAAATACCCCTTATACTTTAATCGTACAAACAGTATGGATTTATCCGGGCTGGGACGCAGGAATTATGAAACAACCTGCAAAAGTTACGACTAATTTAAAATTTGTAGAAACAGCTAATAAATCAAATGTATTGTTAGAAATAAAAAGCGAAGAAGCCCCAGGAGATCAATGGGGAAATAATTTTAATAATGAAACAAGAATTGGAGAGGGTTATGCCAAGACAGCAAAATCACTTTCTAAAATGATTCTGAAGAAAGCATACAAATAAGATTCAAAAAACAAAAACCCTAGTTTTCACTAGGGTTTTGTTTTTTCTTACTTTCCATATTTAAGAGGTAAGCCATATTTTTAATTACATTATCGTGTTTCTTCACAAATGGATTTTCTTCATCCCAAACATATCCAGCAAGCACAGCACAGATTTTACGTTTTACATCTGGGTTCTCTGGCTGATGAAAGAATAACGTTTGTAAATTTCCTGTGTACCATTCTTTCACGTAAGTGGTAAAAACATTAATTCCACGTTTCATATATTTGGTAAATTCTACTTCCCAATCTACAGGAATTCCTTGAGATTGTTTCAAATAAAGTTTTGCAGCAAGCATACCCGATTCGGTAGCAAAAGCAACTCCTGATGAAAATACAGGATCTAAAAATTCAGTACTATTTCCTGTCAAAGCAAATCCATCACCATACATTTTCTTTACCGAACGCGAATAGTTTTCTAACTTTATTGGTTCGAATAAAAACTCTGTTCCCTGAAATCTTTTAATATAATAATCTGAAAGCTGAATCGCATTTTTTAATGCTTCGGCATTGTCTTTATTCTCAGAAAGTGAATTGATGAAATCTGTAGGGCCTACCACTCCTAAACTTGTATTTCCGTTAGAGAAAGGAATTACCCATAACCAAACTTCAGTTTCAAGAACATCAAAAGAAATCATTGTTCCCTCTACACCTTCTGGTCTGTTAATATCTTTTACATGCGTAAAAATAGAAGAATGCGGATCTAAAGCCGATGGTTTATCCAAATCTAAAAGTCTTGGTAAAACTCTACCGTAACCACTAGAATCAATAATAAATTTGGCGTGAATCTCTTTTAAATTTCCATTTACATCTTTCACAATTGTTTTTGAATTGCTTCCTTCAAAAGAAACTTCTATAACTTCCGACTCAAATTCTAAATCAATTCCTTTTCGAATTAATTCCTGAGCCATCGTATTGTCAAAATCGGCTCTGGGAACTTGCCAGGTCCAATCCCAACCTTCAGAAAATTTATTAGAAAAATCAAAAACACAAATTTCATTTCCTCTTATAAATCTCGCTCCTAACTTTTTCTCAAAGTTCATTGCATTGAGACTATCAAATAATTCTGCTTCGGCAAAATGATCCATTACACGTGGTATTAAACTCTCACCAACAACAATTCTAGGAAATTTAGTTTTCTCAACAACCTTTATCTTACAATTATTCTTACGTAAATAAGCTGCTGATACGCATCCAGAGGGTCCCGCTCCTATTATTAAAACATCTACAAACTCCTTTAACATATACGAATTGTTATTAATTATTGCCTTACATTTGCCATCATCAAAATAACTACATTTATTTTAATAAATAAAATTAATTTAGCATAATCAAAAAGGGTTAAATGAACACAATTGGCGAATATTTAAGTTTAAAAGAATTTGAATCCATAATCTTTGGAAATAGTAAAATAGACATTAGTAAAACTGTCTTAGACCGGGTAAATGAAAGCTTTGATTTCTTAAAAGAATTCTCTGGCAACAAGGTGATCTATGGTGTAAATACTGGTTTTGGACCAATGGCTCAATACCGTATCAAAGACGAAGACCGAATTCAATTACAATACAATTTAATAAGAAGCCACTCTTCAGGAACAGGAAAACCTTTAAATGCAGCTTGTGTAAAAGCAGCAATTCTAGCTCGATTAAACACACTTTCTTTAGGAAATTCCGGAGTACATCCTTCGGTAATTCATTTAATGAAAGAATTCATAAATAAAGATATTACTCCATTAATTTTTGAACATGGAGGAGTTGGAGCAAGTGGAGATTTGGTTCAGTTATCTCACTTGGCATTAACATTAATAGGTGAAGGCGAAGTTTTTTACAAAGGCGAAAGAAGACCTACAAAAGAGGTTTTTGAAATTGAGAACCTAACTCCTATTCAGGTAGAAATAAGAGAAGGTCTTGCGCTTATAAACGGAACCTCTGTAATGACAGGAATAGGTGTAGTAAATGTACATCACGCCAATAAATTATTAGATTGGTCATTAAAGTTTTCATGCGCAATTAATGAAATTGTACAGGCTTATGACGACCATTTTTCGGAAGAATTAAACCAAACAAAACGTCATAAAGGACAACGAGAAGTAGCTGCAAGAATGAGAGAAAACCTCTCAGACAGTACCTTAATCCGTAAAAGAGAAGATCACTTATATACTGGAGAAAATACCGAAGAAATCTTTAAAGAAAAAGTACAGGAATATTATTCTTTAAGATGTGTACCACAAATTCTAGGTCCAATCTTAGAAACTATCAATAATGTAGGTTCGATTCTAGAAGATGAGTTTAACTCGGCAAATGATAATCCTATTATAGATGTAAAAAACAAACATGTATATCATGGAGGTAACTTTCATGGCGACTACATTTCATTGGAAATGGACAAGCTAAAAATTGTTATTACCAAACTTACCATGCTTGCAGAACGTCAATTGAATTATTTATTAAATTCTAAAATAAACGAAATCCTTCCTCCATTTGTAAATCTTGGAACATTAGGATTTAATTTCGGAATGCAAGGCGTTCAGTTTACTGCAACCTCAACAACTGCCGAAAACCAAATGTTGTCTAACCCAATGTATGTACACAGTATACCAAACAACAATGACAATCAAGACATTGTAAGCATGGGAACAAATGCTGCTGTTATTACTGCAAAGGTGATAGAAAATTCATTTGAAGTTTTGGCTATAGAACTGATTACTATTGTTCAGGCAATTGATTACTTAGAACAAAAAGATCAAATCTCGTCTGTGACCAAAAAAATATATGACGATATTAGAACAATTATACCTAAATTTAAAGAAGATCAGGTTATGTATCCTTTTGTTCAGAAAGTAAAAGACTACCTGATAAATAATTAATATTTTATTTTACATTATTAATCTTGAATCTTAAAATCATGAAAAAAACACTTATTTTTTTATTGCTGTGCAGCATTCAATTTGTTAATAGTCAAGAACTGGCATTAGTTAAGAAAAACGGAAAAATTGGATATCTTACTAAAGATGGAACATTTCGTATTGAACCTCAGTACAAAACTGCAAGAAGTTTTTCTGAAGGCTTAGCTGCTGTAGAAGATAATGGAAAATGGGGGTTTATCGATACTAAAGGAGCTTGGGCAATTCCAGCTACTTTTGATAACGCCAAAGATTTTAATAGTGGTATTTGTATCGTATCTAAAGATAAAAAATGGGTTTACATCAATACCAAAGGAGAGGTACAAATTGCACCACCTTCGGATAAATTATATGATTTTGGAGATGGTGTTGCTTTTATAAAACAAGGAAACAAAATTGGATTAATCAATTCAAAAATGGCGGTTATTTTAGAACCAAAATATGACGTTATCAAACCTTTTGAAAATGGTTTTGCAAGAGTAGAAAATAATAAAAATTGGGGAATTATAAATACTGCTGGAAAAGAGGTTATAGAACCTGCTTATGCCGAAATTGGTAATTATAATAAAAACACGGCTTGGGCCAGAAAAGACAAAATTTTTGGATTAGTATCTGGTGGGAAATTTATTCCGGTAGAAGGTGCTGATAAAATTTGGGATTTCGAATCTCAAGATTTGACTTATGCCAGAAAAGATGGAAAAATCGGATTCATTGACTTAAAAGGAAGTTGGGCAATTCTGCCAATATATGATAAAGCAAAAGCCTTTTCTAAAAATCTAGCTCCGGTTTGTATTGGATCTAAATGGGGATATATTAACCCTAAAGCAGATTTTGTTATTCCGCCAACTTATAGTGATGCCGAAGTTTTTAGTACAAATGGATTAGCTCCTGTAAAAGAAAAAAACTGGGGATTTATTAATGAATCAGGAAAACTAGTAATCCCAACTCAATATACCATAACGGCAAACGGATTTGTCATTGCTCTATTTGTACAACAAGACAAAGGTTTTATAGATGGCTTAGCAAGAGTAAAAAATGAAGGAAAATGGGGATTTCTTAAACCAGACGGAACTGTATTAGGCAACCAATGGTTTGAAAACGCTGAACTATTTTCGCAAACAAAAGAAAAAAATACTATAAGTGAAATCGCCTCTGATAAACCAAAAACTGAAACAAAGTCAGAAACTAAAACAAAACCGGTTACAAAACCAGTAAGTAAAAAAAAGCGATAACATAAATCGACTATAAAAAATAAAATTTACATATATGAAATGTGCATTAGTAACTGGTGGTTCACGAGGAATTGGGAGTGCTATTTGTAAAAAATTAGCTGTAGATACAGAGTACCACATTCTGATTAACTATCATTCAAACAAAATTGCTGCCGAACAAACACTTGAAGAAGTAAAAAAATTAGGCGCAACTGCTGAGATTATACAATTTGATGTTTCTAATTTTGAAGAAGTTCAAAATGTATTAACCAAATGGCAGGATGCAAATCCTGAAGCCATCGTTGAGGCAATTGTAAACAACGCCGGAATTACAAAAGATGGATTGTTTATGTGGATGTCACAAGAAGACTGGAATGGAGTTATGAACACAAGTGTAGGTGGTTTTTTTAATGTCACACAATTTTTTATTCAAAAAATGCTCCGCAATAAATACGGACGCATTGTAAATATGGTTTCAGTTTCGGGAGTAAAAGGTACGCCTGGTCAAACCAATTATTCTGCTGCAAAAGGCGCAATTGTAGCTGCTACCAAAGCATTGGCTCAAGAAGTAGCCAAAAGAAATATTACCGTAAATGCCGTTGCACCAGGGTTTATAAAAACAGATATGACGAGCCAGTTAGACGAAAAAGAATTATTAAAATTAATTCCTGTTAATCGTTTTGGCGAAGCCGAAGAAGTGGCAAATTTGGTAAGCTTTTTGATTTCAAATAAATCAAGTTATATAACTGGTGAAGTTATAAACATAAACGGCGGAATATATTCTTAAAAAATTACTATAAAAAAGAAGATGAATAGGAGAGTTGTAATTACAGGAATGGGGATTTACTCATGTATCGGAACTTCATTAAATGAAGTAAAAGAATCCTTGTACAATGGAAAATCAGGAATACAATTTGATGCAGAGAGAAAAGAATTTGGTTTTCAATCGGCCTTAACTGGTATGGTTCCAAAACCAGATTTAAAAAGTCTACTAACCCGAAGACAACGTATGAGCATTGGTGAAGAAACCGAATATGCTTATATGGCTACCATCGAAGCATTGAAAAATGCTGGAATAGATGATTCTTTTTTCGACAATAACGAAGTTGGTATTATGTATGGTAACGATAGCGTATCTAAAGCTATTATTGATGCAACCGACATTGTTCGAGAAAAAAAAGATACAGCCTTAATTGGTTCTGGAGCAATTTTTAAATCCATGAACTCTACTGTTACAATGAACCTTTCAACAATCTTTAAGTTAAGAGGTATTAATTTAACCATAAGTGCCGCTTGTGCAAGTGGATCCCACGCCATAGGTCTGGCTTATTTTTTAATAAAAAGCGGATTTCAAGATATTGTAATTTGTGGTGGAGCACAAGAAATCAACAAATATGCAATGAGCAGTTTTGATGGTTTAGGTGTTTTTGCTTCCGAAGATGATGATCCTACCAAAGCATCAAGACCTTTTGATTCTGGTCGTGATGGCTTAGTGCCAAGTGGCGGAGGAGCAACTTTAATCTTAGAAAGTTATGAATCTGCGATAAAACGTGGTGCAACTATAATTGCCGAAGTTGGCGGTTACGGATTTTCATCAAATGGAGGACATATTTCGACTCCAAATGTCGAAGGTCCAGCCATAGCAATGCAAAGAGCACTTGATGATGCAAAATTAAATGCATCGGACATTGACTACATAAATGCACATGCTACCTCTACTCCTGTTGGAGATGAAAATGAGGCCAAAGCAATCTTTGAAATCTTTGGAAAAAGCAATCCTTATGTAAGTTCCACAAAATCAATGACAGGGCATGAATGCTGGATGGCAGGTGCTAGCGAAGTCATTTATTCTATACTAATGATGCAAAATGATTTTATAGCTCCAAACATCAATTTAGAAAACCCAGACGAAGCCGCAGCTAAATTAAATTTAGTTAAAACTACGTTAAATAGAAAAATTGATATATTTTTGTCCAATTCCTTCGGATTTGGAGGAACAAATTCTGCACTCGTAGTTAAAAAGTTTAAATAGAATAATGAATAAGCAAGAGATAATAGAAAAGATTAATGGTTTTTTGGTTGATGAATTTGAAGTTGATAATGATGACATTGAACCGAACGCTAATTTAAAAGATACTTTAGGACTAGATAGTTTAGATTATGTAGACTTGGTAGTATCTATTGAATCAAATTTTGGCGTAAAATTAGTTGAAGTTGATTTCGTTGGCATTGCTACTTTTCAAAACTTTTATGACCTTATCGAAACCAAACTAAAAGCCAAAACTGCTTAATGAGCAAATGGGATGGCAAATCAAAAGGAACTGTTTTAGGATATAGAATATTCGTTTTTTTAATACAAAAAGCGGGTGTTAGATCTGCCTACTTTCTCCTGTACTTTGTCGCATCTTATTATTTCCTTTTTCTCAAAAAAAGCAATCGTGCCATCTTTTATTACTTTAATAAAAGACTAGGCTACTCCTATTTTAAATCCAAAAAAATGGTCTTCAAAAGTTACTATACTTTTGGACAAACCATAATAGATAAAGTCTCCATTTCTGCCGGAATGAGAGAACAATTTACCTATGAATTTGATGGAATCGAAACACTAAAAAAACTACTTGCTGAACAAAAAGGTGGTGTTTTAATTAGTGCCCACATTGGGAATTTTGAAATTGCAGAACATTTCTTCGGAGAAATCGATATCAATTTTCAAATCAATTTGGTTACTACCGACTTGGAACATTCGGATATAAAAAAATATTTAGAAAGTGTTACCCAAAAACCAACTGTCAAGTTTATTATCATAAAAGACGATTTGTCCCATATTTTCGAAATCAATGCTGCTCTGGGCAGAAACGAACTTATCTGTTTTACAGGAGATCGTTATTTTGAAGGAACAAAATCATTATCAGACAAACTATTAGGACAAGAAGCTAATTTCCCTGCTGGACCATTTTTAATTGCTTCCCGATTAAAAGTTCCCGTAGTTTTTGTGTATGTAATGAAAGAACCAAACTTGCATTATCACTTATATGCTCGTGAAGCTGCTGTAAAACATCGTGACGAAAAAGGGTTATTACGTGCTTACATAGAAAACGTCGAATCCATGCTTGAAAAGTATCCGCTACAATGGTTCAATTATTTTGATTTTTGGAATCAATTAAAAAACACAAAATAAAACAAGCCACCGCACATATAGTAAGAATTCTTTTATACTTTAGCAAATCTTAAAATAAAGTATGAAAGAGCTTGATACTATCATAATTGGTTCAGGAGTTGGCGGCTTAGCAACAGGAATTTGTTTAGCAAGAGCTGGGCAAAAAGTCTTAATCCTTGAGCAACATTATGTTCCAGGTGGCTGGAGTCATAGCTTTACGTTAAAAGGACAACGTTTTAGTCCTGGCGTACATTATGTAGGTCTTATAGATAAAGGAGCCTCTACCAATGAACTTTATCGTGGCTTAGGAATTGCCAATGATATGGTGTTTTTCCGAATGAATAAAAAAGCTTACGAACATTGCCTGATCGGAAACCAAACTTTTGATTTACCAGCAGGAATCGACAACCTCAAAAAAACACTTTCATCACATTTTCCTAAAGAAGAAAAAAACATAACCGAATATCTTTCCTTAGTCGAGAAAGTAAATTTTGAATTGCAACTAATGCCAAAACTAAAAGGTTTGTGGCAGAAAATAACAGTTCCGTTCCGAACCAAACATTTTGGCAAGTTTGCCTTATTCCCTTTAAAAAAAGTAATTGGCTGGCATATAAAAAACCCAATCCTCAAAGCTGTTCTTAATATACAATGTGGTGATCATGGACTTTCGCCAAATAGAGCCTGTTTCCCTGTACATTGTTCCGTGATGGGACATTATTTTGATGGAGGCTTTTATCCCATGGGCGGAGGTGGAGGTATTGTAAAAGCAATGACAAATGGAGTAAAAAAACATGGTGGAGAAGTTCGCATAAAGCAAAATGTCAAAAGAATAATTATTGAGAATAAAAAAGCAATAGGAGTTGAACTCGAAAACGGAGAAACCATTTTTGCTAAAAATATTATTTCTAATGCTGATCCGTCTATTACTTATTTAAACTTAATAGGTAAAGAACATTTAAGTAAATCACTTATTAAGAAACTACAGAAAACTAAATACTCCGTAACCTCATTAATTTTATTCCTGACATTAGATATGGATGTTACCCAATTTAATATTGATTCGGGGAATATATGGATGATGAAAGATGAAAACGACGATGAAAATTTTGAAAACCTAATGAGTAACAACATTGATTCTGGCGATTCATTTCCAGCCGTTTTTATAAGTTGCACAACCCTTAAAGATCCAGCAAGTTTTAACGGAAGGTATCACAATTTTGAAATCGTTACTTATGTAAATTATGACAACTTAAAGGATTTTAACGGATTAGAAGATTATCATAATGAAGAATATAAAGTTTTCAAAGAAAAAGTGATTGATAAACTGATGAACAATCTGGAGAAAATCATTCCAAATGCAAAACAAAATATTGTTCAAGCCGAATTAGGAACACCAAAAACAAATGAGTTTTATATCAATTCGACCAAAGGCAACGTATATGGAACCGAAAAAACATTAAATCAAGTTGGTCCATTCTCCTATAAAAACAAAACCGAGATTGAAAATTTATTTTTATGCGGAGCTTGTACACTATCACATGGTGTTGCAGGGGCAACCTATTCAGGAGTTGCTGCCGCCGCTTTGATTCTTAATTGCACATCCGACGAATTACTTATTGAAGATAAAAATCAAGAAATTCGTATTTATGATGCCGAAGATGAATCGACTTGGCCAGATTGGATTCACACAAAGCGAACCGATAAAATCAGAAAATTCGTTTCATAAAATTAATTACTTTTGCCATAACCAAAAGCCACAACCAAAATGAAAAATGTTCTTTTTATTTATTACTCTCAATCTGGACAACTCGAAAGTATAGCTCGGAATATAGCGAAACCTTTCTTGAATTCAGACGAGTTTAAAGTAACGTTTCATGAAATACAATTAGAAAAACCTTTTCCTTTTCCTTGGGATAAAGATTCTTTTTTTAATGCTTTTCCTGAGTCATTTAGGCAAATCCCAACAGCATTAAAACCAGTTCCAGAAGAAATACTAAATACAAAATTCGACTTAGTTTTATTAAACTATCAAGTTTGGTATTTATCCCCTTCTATCCCTATTAACTCCTTTTTAAAAAGTCCCGAAGCACATAAAATATTAAATAATACTCCTGTTGTAACCATAAGTGGTTCAAGAAATATGTGGATTATGGCGCAGGAAAAAATTAAAGTTTTACTAAAAGAAGCCAATGCAAATTTGGTTGGAAACGTAGCTTTAGTAGATCGCGTTGGCAATTTAATAAGTGTGATTACTATTGTAGAATGGATGTTCTCTGGAGTTAAAAAAAAGTATTTGGGTATTTTCCCTTTACCAGGAGTATCTGAAAAAGATATTCAGGAATCCTCAAAATTTGGAGATATTATTGCTTCAAATCTAAAAGAAAATAATTTAAAAGACCTACAACCTAAACTAATCGCAAATTCAGCCGTTCGTATTAGTTCTTATTTGGTAACCGTAGATAAAACTGCTAATAAAATTTTTACCAAATGGTCAGGATTAATCTCCAGAAATGATAAAAACAGAAAAGTACTCCTTAAGGTATTTAATGTTTATTTATTCCTCGCGATTTGGTTAATATCCCCAATAGTGTATATATTGCACGTTATTACATATCCTATTAAAATAAACAAAATAAAAAAAGAAACTCAATATTACCAAGGAGTTTAGCACCCATATTATGTTTGAAGTATATATTACAAAAGCCGCAAAATATTTGCCAAATGAAGCTGTCACAAATGATGAAATGGAAAGCTATTTGGGCCTTATCAACGATGCCGTTTCCAAAGCGAGACGTATTATTTTGCGCAATAACAAGATTGTAAGTAGGTATTATGCAATAGACAAAGAAGGAAAAAGCACGCATAATAATGCTGAGCTAACGCATAATGCTATCGTAAAATTATTTGATAACGATTTTACTCCACAAGATATGGAAGTCCTTTCTTGCGGAACCTCAACACCAGATCTTTTTTTACCATCCCATGCAGCTATGGTTCATGGATTACTAAAGAACAAATCGGTTGAGTTGAACTCTTCATCAGGAGTTTGCTGCGCAGGAATGAATTCGCTAAAATATGGTTTCCTTTCTATTAAATCAGGAAATTCAAAAAATGCCGTTTGTACAGGATCTGAGAAAGTTTCGTCATGGTTCTTATCACAAAAATATAATCCAGAAGTTTCTAATTTAAAGAATCTGGAAGAACTTCCTATAATCGCTTTTAAAAAGGATTTTTTAAGATGGATGTTATCCGATGGTTCTGGTGCTTTTTTATTAGAAAATAAACCAAGAGGACCTATTTCCTTAAAAATAGAATGGATGGAAGCTTTTTCGTATGCGTATGAATTAGAGACTTGCATGTATGCCGGAGGAGATAAACTTGAAAGTGGTGAAATAAAACCTTGGAGTGATTACTCTCCAGAAGAATGGTTAAACGAATCTATATTTTCTATCAAACAAGATGTAAAATTATTAGATGAATTTATCTTGGCTAAGGGCGCAAAAAGCATGAGTGAAGCAATGGCAAAAAATGCTGTTACTGCAGACCAGATTGATTATTTTATCCCTCACGTTTCTTCTCATTTTTTTGTTGAAGGTTTAAAGAAAAACCTTGAAGAAAACAATGTAGGAATAGCCGATGAAAAATGGTTTATGAATCTTGCTAATGTTGGAAACGTAGGTTCGGCATCGATTTATCTTGCTGTTGAAGAATTAATGAACTCAGGAAAATTAAAAGTAGGCGACCGCATTCTTTTATCAGTTCCCGAAAGCGGACGATTCTCATTTGCGTATGCGTATTTAACGGTTTGCTAAATCATGACAAAACCTATTCTAGATAAAGAAGCAGTCGAAAATTTATTACCTCAAAAGTTTCCTTTTGTAATGGTAGACAAAATGTTTTCATTTGATGAAAGTTCTTTGGTTGCTGGCTTAAAAATTCAAAGTGAAAATATTTTCTCAGAAAACGGAATTTTTTTAGAAGCTGGATTAATAGAACATATGGCGCAATCTGTGGCTTTACATACAGGATATGTTTTTTTCTTAAAACAAGAAAAAGCACCGACAGGATATATAGGTTCTATCAAGCAAATTGATATAAAGAAACTGCCTAGTGTAAACGACGAAATTCAATCGACGATTACTATTATACAAGAATTTGCCGGAATAACATTGGTAGATATTGTTACGACCTTAAACAACGAAGAAATTGCCAACGGACAAATGAAAACCGTTTTGGCTAAATAATATAACAAATGGACACTCTAGTAGACATCCGAAATTATCTCCCGCACCGTGAGCCAATGCTTATGGTCGATTTGATTCTTACGATAGATGCTCAAAGTGTAGAAACCATTTTTTTAATTAAAGAAGACAATATCTTTGTCGATAAGAATATTTTTATCGAAGCCGGATTAATTGAGAATGTGGCGCAAACCTGCTCTTCTATTGTAGCACAAAAATATTTTGCTAATCCTGACAAAGAAGAAAATGTAAGCGTTATTGGTTTTATCAGTACGCTTAAAAATCTTAAAATATACGAATTGCCAAAAGTGAACACGAGCATAATTACACGAGCAACATTGGTTTCTAAATTTACTGGAGACGATTATACATTATGTACGATGAGTTGCGAAAGCTTTCATGAAGAAACACAACTTTTAGAATGTGAAATTAATTTGTTCATTCAAAAGACAAATCCAATCATGCAATAATTTAAACATGGATTTAAAAAAAATATTGTTTCATGTTTTAATACGAATAGCAATTTTAGCATTATTGCTAGGAAGTCTTTTCCTCATTTGGAGTTTTACATATGATCCTCATAAACATTGTGACGGAGATATGCACCGACATGTTGATGGTGGTTTAGGATTATTCATTTTTGGATTCCTAATTATCCAAATGTATTGTATTGGTCTATTTGCTGAAATGATCTATTTATTTATCAAAAAAAGAAAAAAACCAGCTTTTGCAAATTTGGGTATTTTAACAATTCTTGCTTTTATAACAGCTGCTTTTATGTTCGGAATATCATAGTTTAAAGACAATATGGAAAAAGAAAAAGTACCACAAGACCAAGGGAATTTGACCAAAAACAATATGAAAGAACTTGTATATGCAACCGACGAAAACGGTAATTATACTACAGCTCTAAGTACAGGTTGGGAACCTAAAACTATTGCACTTTCTAATTCTATCGATGAAATAAACGAACGCATCGCCGATGCAAAATTGCAAGTCAGAAACGGAGAAGTAAGCCCTATTTGCTATTTTATGGAATTGAACCGAATGGATTTATTAATCCTTTCCAATTATGTTGGTCTGTGGAAATGGCGCGTAAAAAGGCATTTTAAACCCGCTATCTTTGCAAAACTAAATGACCGGATTTTACAAAAATATGCTGATGCTTTTTCAATCACAGTATCCGAATTAAAAAATTTTAAAACAGATTAATGCAAACTACTTTTACACATCATCAATCGGCGCATTGCGAAAATGGAGTAGCTTCAAATTTGCTAAAAAACAGCGGTTTAAATTTAAGTGAACCTATGGTTTTTGGTATTGGCTCGGGGCTTTTTTTTGTGTACCTGCCTTTTATAAAAGTTAATTATGCACCTGCAATAAGTTACAGAACCTTACCAGGACAAATTTTTAGGAGAGTTGCCAATAGATTACATTTAAAAATAAAAAGACAAAAGTTTTCATCCGTTTCCAAAGCAAGCCAAGCTTTAGATGAAAATCTAAAAAATAATATCCCAACAGGATTACAAGTCGGTGTTTACAACCTAACTTATTTTCCAGACGAATATCGCTTTCATTTCAATGCTCATAACTTAGTGGTTTACGGAAAAACCGATACCGATTATCTTATTAGCGACCCTGTAATGGAAACCGTTACCACGCTTACACATGACGACTTAGACAAAGTCCGTTTTGCCAAAGGTGCTTTTGCTCCAAAAGGTCAAATGTATTATCCGATTCATATTCCTGAGAACGTTGATTTAAAAAGTGCGATTATCAAAGGAATAAAAAATACTTGCCGCGATATGCTTGCGCCAATGCCTATTATTGGTGTTAAAGGAATAAAACTAGTTTCGGGAAAAATACGCAAATGGCCTCTTAAACACGGAACCAAAAAGGCCAATCATTACCTGGCGCAAATGGTACGAATGCAAGAAGAGATAGGAACTGGTGGCGGAGGTTTCCGTTTTATATATGCTGCTTTTTTACAAGAAGCTGCCGTTATTTTAAACAATGAAGATTTAAAAATCCTTTCGAAAGAAATGACTCAAATTGGAGATTCATGGCGAGATTTTGCTGTAGAAGCTTCAAGAATCTACAAAAACCGAAGTGCCAAAAACGATGCTTACAATACCATTGCCGACCAACTTTTGGACATTGCCAATAGAGAAGAAGTGTTTTTCAAGAAATTAAAAAAAGCAATTAGCTAATATATTTTGCAACCTATTATTCAAATAACATCCCTTTCTAAAAAGTACAAAAATGCAGAAATGTATTCTTTGAACGATTTAACGCTTACGATAAACGAAGGTCAGATTTTTGGTTTATTAGGTCCAAACGGAGCTGGAAAAACCACATTAATTTCTATGCTCTGTGGTTTAGTCAAGCCTACTTCGGGTTCTTTTACAATTAACGGAATGACATATGGAACTAATGCTACCAAAATAAAAAAAATTATCGGCGTTGTTCCTCAGGAGTATGCCTTATATCCTACCCTAACCGCAAGAGAAAATTTGCATTATTTCGGGAGTATGTACGGCTTAAAAGGTCAGGATTTAAAAGACAAAGTAATCGAAACTTTAGACCTTTTGGGTTTACTGAAATTTGCAGACAAACGCATCGAAACCTTTTCAGGAGGAATGAAAAGAAGAATCAATTTAATTGCAGGGATATTACACAATCCTAAAATTATATTTCTGGATGAGCCAACTGTTGGTGTCGATGTACAATCTAAAAATGCTATTATTGATTACCTAAAATACCTCAACCAAAACGGAACTACTATAATCTATACTTCGCATCATTTATCTGAGGCGGAAGATTTTTGTAGCGATATTGCGATACTTGACCAAGGGAAAATTTATGCCCAAGGCACTCCGTCAGGATTAATATCGAATACACAAAATGCCCAAAACCTAGAGGACGTTTTTATTTCATTAACTGGTAAAGAACTGAGAGATGATATATAAACTATGGATGTCCGTCGTGAAAGAATTTCTTTTACTGAAAAGAGATTTAGGAGGATTAATCATTTTATTTGTGATGCCTCTGGTACTTGTTATTACCGTAACCTTAATTCAGGACAGTACATTTAAAACCGTAAGCGATTCCAAAATCGAAATTCTTCTCGTTAATAACGACAACGGTTCAGTAGCCAAAACAGTTTATGATAATTTACAAAAAAGCAACCTGTTTACTGTAGTTACCCAAATTAACAATATTCCTTTAACCGAGGCTGTTGCCAAAGAAGCTGTTTATAAAGGAAAATATCAATTGGCGATTGTAATTCCACAAAACTTAAGTAAAGATTTACAGGCAAAAATCGACCAGAATGTACAAAAAATAGTGAGCAGCATTGGTTTAACCGATACACTTGCCCAGACTGAAACTCCTAAAATAATCAACCAAAAGGAGGTTAAACTATACTTTGACCCTGCGGTACAAATGAGTTTCAAGAATGCGGTCATGAACTCTATCGATAAGATGATCTCGCAAATAGAAACACATTCTATATACACTGCTTTTCAGGAACAATTAGGAGAAGGAAGCGCTAGTTTTGAACAAAAAAGTTTTATCACTTTCAAAGAAATAGTTCCTAGAGTAAACAACAAAGAAGTGTTGCCAAATTCGACACAACATAACGTTCCGGCTTGGACACTTTTTGCCATGTTCTTTATTGTGATTCCGCTTTCGATTAATATTGTAAAAGAAAAAACACAAGGAACCTTCGTTCGATTATTAACAAATCCAGTTTCAAATCGTGTTGTAATGTTGGGCAAAACAATTACGTATTCTGTAATTTGCATGATTCAGTTTTACATGATGGTAGCTGTAGCCGTATTTCTATTTCCAGAAATTGGTTTGCCACCACTTAATATCGAAGGACATTTATTTTTAATGAGTATCGTTGCGTTGTTCTCTGGATTTGCTGCTATAGGTTTCGGGATTTTATTAGGAACCGTTGCCAAAACACAAGAACAATCGGCACCCTTTGGCGCAACAAGTGTTATTATCTTAGCTGCAATTGGTGGAGTTTGGGTTCCTGTTTTTGCAATGCCAAAAATTATGCAAATTATCGCCAAATCATCACCGATGAACTGGGGATTAAATGCCTTTTATGATGTGTTATTACGTAACGCATCTATCTTAGAAATCATTCCGGAAATAAGTTTATTATTTCTGTTTTTTATAATTACCACAACAATTGCCTTAGCATATGATAAGAAGAAAAGAGCAGTATAACGAAGCTATTGCATTAACAGTTACCGAAGAAGTTAGAGTTCGCTTTAACGAAACCGACGCGCTCGGAATCGTTTGGCACGGCTATTATATAACTTATTTTGAAGATGGTCGTGAAGCTTTCGGGCGTAAACACAAACTTACCTATCTGGATGTTGCCGAAAGTGGCTATACAACCCCAATTGTAAAATCTATTTGCGAACATAAATTATCTTTACGTTATGGCGATGTCATTCGGGTAGAAACAAGTATTGTAGATACTCCTGCCGCAAAAATAATTTTTAGATTTAGAATTTTCAATACCAATGATGAGATTGTCTGCACAGGCGAAACCACTCAGGTATTTTTAAATAAAGAAGGAAACTTAATGCTTACCAATCCTCCATTTTATGAAGAATGGAAGAGAAAAGTAGGATTATTGAAGTAAAAACAAACACGAATTATCACGAAATAAAAATAATCCGTGTAAATCTGCTTAATCTGTAAAATCTGCGTGCCTTTTTAGGTAACACAAGATGCAATCACAGGAAAGCTTTCCAACAAGGTTTTTTTACCTTGTAGATATGATAATAAATACAAGATACCTAACAGGTTTTAAAAACCTGTTAGGATAAAACAATAAAAATGACAAGAGCAGTTTACATCGCGCAAACCAATTGCATCACACCATTAGGATTTAATGTTCCATCAAACATTGAAACTATCCTACGTGGTGAATCTGGTATTCAGTTGCATGAAGATGTATCCTTGATGCCAAATCCTTTTTATGCATCGATTATAAATGATGAGAAACTAAATACCGCTTTCGCGAAAGTTAGTTCCGAAACTAAATATTCAAGATTAGAGAAAATGATGATTTTGGCTTTAGAGCCAATTGTCAAAAACTCAAAAATAGATTTAGATTCAAAAACAGCCTTTATACTTTCGACAACAAAAGGGAATATTACTGCATTAAAAAATGATTCGCAAGAGAGTTTTCAGAATGCGCATTTGCATACTTTGGCTCAAACAATAGCCGATTATTTCGGGTTTAAAACCCAACCCATCGTGGTATCAAATGCTTGTGTATCTGGAATTCTGGCCGTTTCGGTTGCCAAAAGATTAATACAAAGCGAGCTTTACAACAACGTTTTTATCGTTGCCGGCGATGAAGTTTCAGAATTTGTTTTGTCTGGCTTTAATGCTTTTCAGGCAATGAGCAATTTACCATGCAAACCGTATTCTTTAAACAGAACAGGTGTAAGTCTTGGCGAAGCTGCTGCTGCAGTTTTAGTTTCGGCGGAAGCCAAAAATTCAAAAATAAAAGTTACAGGAGATAGTTCTATAAACGATGCCAATCATATTTCGGGTCCTTCAAGAACAGGGGAAGGTTTGTTCAGAAGTATTCAAAATGCCCTGAACGAAGCACAAATAAAACCTGAACATATCGATTATATTTCCGCACACGGAACCGCAACATCTTTTAATGACGAAATGGAAGCCATTGCTTTCAACAGATTAGAAATGGGAACAGTTCCTGTAAATAGTCTGAAAGGTTTTTATGGTCATACATTGGGCGCGTCAGGATTATTAGAAACAGTTATTGCGATTGAATCTGTGCTCCAAAACAAGCTTTTTGTTTCATTAGGTTTTGATGAATTAGGCGTAAGTCAATCGATAAATATTATTGAAGAAAATGAAGATAAAAATATCAAGACATTCCTAAAAACAGCTTCTGGATTTGGAGGTTGTAATACGGCTGTGGTTTTTGAAAAAGTGAAATGAGATTGAACTGTTCGGAAATTCCGAACAGTTCAAATTTGAAATCCAACTTGCAAGTAATCCTTACAAGTTCAAAACTTAAAGAAATGAATTTAGACGAATCACTTTTTAAAGAAGCTTTAAAAATTAAAAACTTTGATTTTAAAGATAATGCAATAAAAGTAACAGATAAAACTATTGAGTTTTTTGAAAACTTAAACTTATCTCAAGATTTGATAATTTTTTTTAAAACATTTTCATTTAGAGAAGAAATTAAATTTGGAAGTATATATTTTAATTGCGTAAACAGAATTAAAACAGAAAATCTTGAAGAAGAGAATAACGAAATTTATAAAAAAGATTTATTAATTATTGGTTCCGGCGCAAACGGAGATCCAATTGTTCTAAATACAAAAACAATGAGCGTTGGATATATTTTTCATGACATTCTTTGGGAAGAAGAAAATATTGAAGATTTAAATAAAATTTACATTGATTTAAAAATGAGTATTGGAACTTTCTTCTATAAATCGATAACTGAAGAAGATTTTCCTATTGATGCTTATGATGCAGAAGATTATATAAAATAAAATGACTCAAAACAAAACATACATACAATCCTATTGCACAATCCAAAACAACGAAATTGTTTTGAATGGAACTTCTGTATTCAAAACAGAACCCACTTTATTTGCTGATTTCTCAAAACAAGCATATCGCAATTTTGAGATTAATTATCCTAAGTTTTTCAAAATGGATTCTTTAAGCAAACTTGCTTTTTTAGGAGCCGAATTACTTTTGAAATCGGAAACAGAATCGCACCCGAACGATAGTGAACTGGCAAAACAAATAGAAAACAATACCGCTTTACTTTTAGCCAATAAATCATCAAGTTTAGATACCGATGTAAAGTATCAGGAATCTATATCTGATAAAGAGAATTATTATCCAAGTCCGGCCGTTTTTGTTTATACCTTGCCGAACATTTGCTTGGGCGAAATAAGCATACGCCATCAATTAAAAAGCGAGAATTCTTTCTTTATATTTGATGCCTTCAATCCAGAATTTATGACCAGTTATGCCAATACGCTTTTGCATACCAATAAAGCGGAAAAGGTACTTTGTGGATGGGTTGAATTTTTTAATGAGGAATATAAAGCTTTTCTTTGCCTGATTGGTAAAGACGAAAACCATAAGTATCAAAACGAAACGATAGAAACATTATATAATAAATAATCATGGACGCATTAAAATTAGAATTAAAAAATAAAATTATTACTGTTTTAAACCTTGAAGATATTACCCTTGAAGATATTAATGACAATGACCCTTTGTTTGGAGATGGTCTAGGTTTAGACTCTATCGATGCTTTGGAATTAATTGTTATTCTTGATAAAGATTACGGAATTAAATTAGTTGACCCGAAAGAAGGAAAAGTAATTTTCCAATCAATCGAATCAATGGCTGCTTACATAACAGCTAATAGAACTAAATAGACTTGTTTAGACTTCTTAGATTTTTATCCCGAAGCTTCGGGATTAGATAAAAGTATTGTCTAAAGTCTAAAATAGTTTCAAGAAGCTTTTTCAAAGTTTAAAATAATAAATTGTTCGATTTTTAAATTATTCAACTATCCTTTAGTTTTTCATGAATTTTTATCTAGAAAATCTAAGAAGTCTAAGTAAGTCTAAAAATCTAAGTCGTCTAAAAAAATGGTAAAAGGAGTTGCTATAACTGGTATGGGAATAATTTCTTCAATCGGAAATTCGGTTGAGGAAAATTATATTTCATTAATAAATAACAAAGTTGCTATTACAACTATCGAAAACATTTCGACAGTTCATGCCGATGTTATTAAGGTTGGTGAAATAAAAAAAACCAATGCTGAGTTAATCGCTCAATTACAACTTGACGAAGAAAACAACTTTTCGAGAACAGCTATGCTTGGTACAATTGCTGCCAAAGAAGCTGTAGCAAATGCAGGAATTACATCAATTAATGAATATAAAACGGGATTAATTTCGGCAACAAGCGTTGGCGGAATGGATATGACCGAGAAATATTATTACGATTATTTTGATAATCCCGAACTCGAAAAATATATTAGTTGTCATAATTGTGGCAATGTAGCCCAGAAAATTGCCGACGAACTCGGATTAATAGGAATGGTTACTACAATAAGTACGGCTTGTTCTTCGGCTGCAAATGCAATTATGCTTGGTGCACGATTGATAAAAACCGGAAAACTAGACCGAGTAATTGTTGGTGGAACCGATGCTTTGGCAAAATTTACAATCAACGGTTTTAAAACTTTAATGATATTATCTGATGGATATAATAAACCATTTGATGATGAACGCAAAGGATTAAACCTAGGCGAAGCTGCTGCGTTCTTAGTTTTAGAATCTGAAGAAATTGTAAAAAAAGAAAACAAAAAAGTTCTCGCTCGTGTTTCGGGTTATGGCAATGCCAATGATGCTTTTCATCAAACTGCTTCATCCGAAAATGGAGATGGTGCTTATCTTGCTATGAAAAAAGCATTTGATGTTGCTGCTATAAATCCTGGCGAGATCGATTATATAAATGTTCACGGAACGGCAACTCCCAATAATGATTTATCTGAGGGAAGAGCAATTCTTAGAATTTACGACCAGAAACCTGTTCCCGATTTTAGCTCGACCAAACCTTTTACAGGACATACGCTGGCGGCGGCGGCAGCAATCGAAGCGGTTTATAGCGTACTTGCTATCCAAAACAACGTCGTTTTCCCTAGTTTAAATTTTGAAACTCCAATGCAGGAATTTAACCTAACGCCACAAACAACATTAAAACATAAAAATATCGAACACGTATTATCAAATTCTTTCGGATTTGGTGGTAATTGTTCTACTCTTATATTTTCTAAAAGCAAATGAGGAAAACATATATAAATGGTACAGGTTGTCTTTCAGCTCAAAAAACATTTGATACTGTTTTTTTAGAAGATGCTGAATGGAATAAAAATGACAACGTTTTATTTTTAAAAAAACCTGTTTACAAAGATTTCATTTCTCCAGTTGCAAGCCGAAGAATGGCTAATGGAATCAAAAACGGAATTGTAGCTTCGGCTTATGCATTAAAAGAAGCCAATGTTACGAACATCGATGCTATTATTACCGGAACCGGAATGGGGTGCATCGAAGATTCGGAGAAATTCCTAAAAGCAATTATCGATAATAACGAGGAGTTTTTAACTCCTACTGCTTTTATACAATCAACACACAATACTGTTGGAGCACAAATAGCCCTAACATTGCAATGCAAGGGATATAACTTTACTTATGTAAATGGTGCAATCTCTTTTGAGTCGGCTCTTTTGGATGCAAAAATGCAGATTGAAGGAAACGAAGCCAACTCAGTATTAGTGGGTGGAGTTGATGAAAACGGAGATTATACTATTTCACTTTTTAAATTAGCAGGATACATAAAAGGAGAAAGAAATGAACCTTACGAACTTTTAAACGAAACCACAAAAGGATATGTTTGTGGTGAAGGAGCTAGTTTTTTTGTTTTAGAAAATGAAAAAAAAGAAACTACTTATGCTGAACTTCTAGATGTAGAAATCAAGAACAAGTTACAAGAAAATGAAGTTGAAGCTGAAATTATTGAATTCTTAAAATCGAATAATTTAGAAATTTCGGATATTGACGCTATTGTTTTAGGCTTAAATGGTGATGTAGAATTCGATTCTTATTATACCAATTTAACCGAAAATGCTTTCGCAAATACACCACAGGTTTATTACAAACATTTATGTGGAGAATACAATACCGCTTCATCTTTTGGATTATGGGTTGGTTCTAAAATTATCAAAACACAAACAATCCCAGAACTGATTAGAGTTAATTCACTAGAGAAACCAGCATATAATACTATTTTATTGTACAATCAATTAAACGGTAAAGACCATAGTTTTACATTAATTTCAAAATGATAACGCATAAAAACACTTCTTTGTTTTTTATCATCATATTGCTTTTACTGCTTCTTTCGAAACTTTATATCGCAATCAATATTTGGTGGTTTATTATCATTGGAATAATCTGGTTGAGTATTGCTGCGATAAACTCGGCACGAATAAATTCTAATTATCATGTAAAGGCTTATTGCAATAATTCGTCGGTAACCAAAAAGAAAATTGCATTAACGTTTGATGATGGTCCAAGCGAAACTACATTAGAAATTCTGAATGTTTTAAAAAAACACGATGTAAAAGCTACCTTTTTCTGCATTGGAAAAAACATCGAGAAACATCCCGAAATTATAGAACGTATTTTATCCGAAGGGCATTTGGTAGGGAATCATTCTTATAGTCATTCTGATTTTTTTGATTTTTACAATGCTAAAAAAATACTCGAAGAACTGAGGAAAACGGATGTATTGCTGGAAAAATTTACTTCAAAAAAAATACAGTTTTTCCGTCCACCGTATGGAGTAACAACCCCATCTATACGAAGAGCTTTAAAAATAAGTAAACATAAAGTAATTGGTTGGAATATCCGATCCCTTGATGGCGGCATTAAAGACCAAGAAATCATTTACAATCGCATTATAAAACGAGTTTCTCCTGGCGGAATTGTACTTTTGCACGATACAGCCAAGCATTCGGTTTTGGTCTTGGAACAGTTCTTGCAGTTCTTGCAGCAAAACAATTATACCGTAATTTCAGTTGAAAAACTTTTGAATCTTAAAGCATATGAAGAAGACTAAAATATACTTATCCGTTATAATTCTGAACCTGTTCGTCTTGAACTCGTTTGCACAAGAACAAAAAATGTCTGATAGTGAAATTGCAGCTTTCAAGCAATCTGTGAATGTAGTTTCTAAAAAAATAAAAACATTAAGTACCGATTTCGTTCAGTACAAACATTTGGATTTTTTATCCAAGGATATTGAAACATCTGGAAAGATGATTTTTAAAGAACCAAGCTTATTACAATGGCAATACAAAAAACCATATAATTATAGTATTGTTTTTAAAAACGGTAAAATCCTGATTAATGACGAAGGCAAAAAAAGTGCGGTCGATATTGGAAACAGCAAAATCTTTGGTCGAATCAATAAACTTATTGTAGGTAGTGTAAGTGGCGATATGTTTGATGATAAGGAATTTAGCATCAGTTATTTTAAATCAAAAAACCAGAACATTGCCAAGTTTATTCCAAAAGATGTAACTTTAAAAAAATACATCAAGCAAATAGAATTGACTTTTGATAAAGAAGACGCAACTGTTGTTCAGGTAAAATTACTTGAATCATCTGAAGATTATACTCGAATTGTACTTAAAAATAAAGTGATAAATGCAAAAATCGACGACTCCGTTTTTACTAATTAATTGCTTTCTAGTCATTTTCTTATTTTCTTGTGGTCAAAAAATTACCAAAAATTATACTCCAAAACCATTAGAAAAAACGACTTACGAAGCTCCTTATTTTTCTAATCCCGAAATTGATTATGTCTATAAAGCAAACATAACGGTTTATGGTCATGAACTGTCAGGAATTTTTATTGCCAAGAAAATAAATGATACTACACATCGAGTAGTATTTACAACTGAATTTGGTAACAAATTATTAGACTTTGAAATTTCGGAAACCAGTTTTAAAGTCAACTCAATTGTATCCGAATTAGACCGAAAAATTCTTATTTCGACCTTAAAAAAAGATTTTCGTTTACTTCTTAAAAAGAACTACATAATCGACAAATTATTTGAAAATCAAGAAAATACCATCTACCAAACCAAAGATGACAACCAATATAATTTTATATTTTTATCTAAAGAAAATAACAAACTAGAGAAGGTAGTACATGCCTCACAAACAAAAGAAAAAATAACTATTAGTTTTAGTTCAGAAAACAATATTTTTGCAGAAAAAATAGAGATTTTACATCAAAATATAAAGTTAAAAATAGAGCTGAATTATTTTAAATCAGAGTAAAACTTAAACGAATCATTAAAAATTAAATCAAAAATGAAAAAATTAATCTTAATCGCAGTTGTATTCCTTGTTGGAATCCTTAACACACAAGCTCAGGTAACTGTAAGTCCAGGAATTCGTGGGGGTTTAAATATTTCGAACTTAACTAATTTTGGATCTAGCGACGCTAAAACAGATTTTTATGTGGGGGGTTTGGTAGCCATAAGATTCAATAAATATTTTACCCTTCAGCCAGAATTAACCTATACAAGACAAGGTGCAGAAGCACGTGAATACGCATTAGGATCATTTAGATCAAGAAAAGTAACCTACGAATTAAATTATGTTTCATTAGGTGCAGTTGCTAAATTTCATTTTGCGGGAGGTGGATTTCATATATTAGGTGGTCCGTCGGTAGATTTTAAAACAAGTGACAATTTCCCTTCATACGACTACAATCCTGTTGGAGTTGATGTTGCTTTCGTTGCTGGTCTTGGATATACTTTACCTAATGGTTTAACTTTTGAAGCAAGATTTAAACAAGGTCTAATCGATATTTACGGATATGATGGTATTGATAACGGATACGATGATTACTATGATAACATCATCTTAAATAACGTTTTCCAAATTGGGATTAGTTATACATTTAAAGTAAAATAACCTGTTAGGTATAAATTACAGCATCTGTTCGCTCGGGTCATAAAAATTTCATTTAACGTATAAAAACATAGATTTCATACGTTAAAATTAACTACACCCAACAGGGGAAATAAAATGTAATTATGGTTTTAAAAGACTTTTATAAAATACTTTCATTAGAAAACACAAGTGATTCTAAATATGATGCTGTCATTTTAATAAATGATAAACACGCTGTTTTTAAAGGTCATTTTCCAGACAACCCGATAATGCCGGGAGTATGTATGATACAAATTATAAAAGAACTTTCGGAAACAATTACCAAAAGTAACCTAATGATGCAAACGCTAAGTAATGTAAAGTTCATGGCGCTAATTAATCCCGAAGTTACACCCGAATTACGTTTAGAATTGGATATCACCACAACCGAAGACGGTTTAGTAAAAGTAAAAAACACGACTTATTTTAATGAAACGGTTGCTTTAAAACTAAGCAATGTTTATAAAAAGACTTAATCATGAAATTATTTCTATCCTTATTTTTATTAGTAAGTCTGGTAAATACACCAGATCTTGCAACTATCAGGAAAATATATCCAACAGCTTCAGGTTCTGAAACAAGTGCAAAAGATTTTACTGCAAAACTAAATGACATTTCTACCACAGACGAAAATATTCTGGTAGCATATAAAGCCGCTTCTATCCTATTGGATTCTAAATATGAGAAGAAAGTTTCGGCCAAAATGAGTCGTTTTAAAGAAGGTGCTAAATTATTAGAAAGCACTGTCGTAAAAGAGCCAAACTCGATAGAAATTAGAATGATTCGATTAAGTATTCAGGAAAATGTTCCTGGAATTACGGGCTATAAAAAAAATATCAAAGAAGACAAAAAATTTATTCTGGCACATTATAAAGATCAAAATACTGCGCTAAAGGAATATCTAAAGAACTTTATCCTACAATCTAAAAGTTTTTCTGCAGAAGAAAAGCAAACTGTAAAGTAGTTAAAGAAAAACCACAAAATGGAACCTATTTTATCTCAAGAAGAACAACTTGCCCAAACTAATTTTTGTGTTATTGTACCCACGTACAACAACCACAAAACGTTAGCAAAAGTTCTTGATTCTATTTTAACCTACACCAAGGATATTATTGTTGTCAATGATGGATCGACAGATAAAACAAGAGAAATTTTAGAAAATTTTCCAGAACTCATACAAATTCACCATCCCGAGAATCAAGGAAAAGGAATTGCATTACAAAACGGTTTTAATAAAGCGATTGCTTTAAATTACGAATATGCGATAACAATCGATTCCGATGGACAACATTTTGCTTCGGATATTCCTTCGTTTATTGATGCTATCCAAAAAGAACCAAATTCCTTGCTTATTGGAAGTCGTAATATGACTCAGGAAAATGTACCTAAAAAAAGTAGTTTCGGAAACAAATTTTCAAACTTCTGGTTTTGGTTTGAAACAGGAATTCGACTTCAGGACACACAATCCGGATTTCGATTATACCCTTTACGATTAATTCCCGAGAAACATTTCACACCTAAATTTGAATTTGAAATCGAAATAATTGTACGTGCTGCCTGGAAAGGCATTCCGGTCAAAAACATTCCAGTCAAAGTTTTGTATGACCCTCTGGAAAGAGTTTCACATTTTCGTCCATTCAAGGATTTTACCCGAATCAGTATCTTAAATACTGTATTGGTTTTTATTGCTCTTGTTTACATTAAACCTAGAGATCTAGTTCGGAAAATTAAAAAAAAAGGACTTAAAAAATTCCTACTAGAAGATATTCTGGAAAGCGACGAATCTAATTTTAAAAAATCGGCAGCAATTGCATTAGGCGTTTTTATTGGGATTTCACCATTTTGGGGATTCCAGACCGTATTACTTCTTTTCTCTGCCACCTTATTCAAGCTTAATAAAGTCATCGCCTTTTTAGCATCAAATGTTAGTTTCCCACCATTCATCCCTTTAGTAATATATGGATCTTTAAAAATGGGAAGTCTTTTTATAACAAATACAGCTCCTTTGGTACTAAATGATTCACTATCACTTACAGATGTATCAAAGAATGTAACACAATATGTTGTTGGGAGTTTAGTATTAGCATCCGTAATGGCATTATTATTAGGATCAATAGCCTACTTACTTTTAACATTGTTTAGTACACCCAAAAATAAAACCAATAATTAAATTAAATATTTTGCCACAGATTAAAGGATTAAAGAAAATTATATTCGCAACGGGAGTAATCTGTACGAATCAGTATAATCAGTGGCTAAAAAAACTATAAGCATGCATCATTATTTCTACGCCATACATCTATTTGTAAATAAGAGAAAATCGTTATCGGTTTTCTTGGCAATTGCGATGCTTTTTATATTTGGATTTTTTGCTTCAAAAATTAAATTTGAAGAAGATATCACCAAACTTATTCCAACAAACGATAAAGCCGATGTTACTGCCAAAGTACTAAAGCAACTTAATTTTGCCGATAAAATCACCGTTATTTTCCAAATTGAAAAAGACGGAACAGATGAAGATTTAAAAGAAATGGCAGCAGTTTTTACAGATAGTATTGCCAAAACTTGCAAGCCTTATATAACAGCTGTACAAGGAAAAATCAATGAAGAAAACATTCAGGAAACTATCGATTTTGTTTACAACAATGTGCCTCTTTTTCTAGACGATAAAGATTATGCAACCATACAATCAAAATTGCAACAAGATAGTATTGCGGCAACAGTGCAAGGAAATTACAAATCGATAATTTCTCCTTCGGGATTTATTACCAAAGATTTTATATTACAAGATCCATTAGGGATTTCATTTATAGCCTTAAAAAAATTACAGCAATTAAATGTTGGCGATGATTTTACCCTCGCCAATGGTTTTGTAATGACCAAAGACAAAAAGAAATTGTTGTTGTTTATTACTTCTAATCTACCTTCGAGCGAAACAGAACAAAACTCCATTTTTGCTGCAAAGCTCAATACGATAAAAGACAATTTAAACAAGCAATTTAAAACAAAAGCTTCGGTAAGTTATTTTGGATCAGCACTTATTGCTGTTGCAAATGCCAACCAAATTAAGAGCGATATTGTACTTACTACAACTATTGCAATGATTACGCTAATGCTTATCTTGATTTTGTTTTATCGAAAAGTATTTATCCCATTAATCATTTTTCTTCCAACAGTTTTTGGTGCTTTATTTGCCGTTGCATTTTTATACTTTGTCAAGGAAAGAATTTCGGCAATTTCACTTGGTATTGGTTCAATTCTTTTAGGAATCACAATAGATTATTCTATACATATCTTAACACATTACAAGCACAATAGCGATGTAAAAACATTATACAAAGACATTACGATGCCAGTAATCATGAGTAGTTCTACAACTGCTGTTGCATTTTTATGTCTGCTTTTTGTAAAATCAGATGCATTAAACGACTTAGGAATTTTTGCTGCAGTAATTGTAATGGCTTCCGCATTTTTCTCTCTTCTCATTGTTCCGCATTTGTATAAACCAAAAGAAAACAATATTGAACACAAGAAAAATGTGATTGATAAATTGGCACATTTTTCATTTCATAACAATAAATTCTTAATTGGCTTTTGTGTTCTTATTACAATCGTTTGTTGTTTTACTTATAACGATGTTGGTTTTAATAACGATTTATCACAACTTAATTTTGTTCCAAAAGAAATTAAAGCTGCCGAAAAAGATCTTGAAGAAAGTACAACAAGTCTAACTTCTAAAACTATTTATCTGGCATCCTACGGAAATAGTATGGAAGATGTTTTGCAAAAAAATAGCTTGCTTTTTAATGCTCTTGCAAAAGAAAAACAGGAAAATAAAATATTAAATTACAGTTCTGTAGGAGGAATTATGCTTTCGCAAAAGGAGCAAAAGCAAAAAATTGATAAATGGAATTCGTTTTGGGATACCAATAAAAAGCAACTATTAAAATCTCAATTAATAAACGAAGGTGCAAAACTTGGGTTTAAACCCACAACCTACACCGCATTTTTTGACCATCTTGATGCTAGCTTCAAACCTATATCCTATCAGGATTATTTAAAGATAAGTGCCTTACAATTACAGGAATTTATTAGTGAGAAAAACGGCTTTTTCACCATCTCAACATTAGTAAAAGTTGCTCCCGAACAACGTGACGCATTTGTAAAATCGGCTTCTGCCAAAGATGGTTTACTGGCAATTGACCGCCAGCAAATGAATGAAACTTTTTTTAGCACACTAAAAACCGATTTTAATTCTCTTGTAAATTATTCTTTTGTCGCCGTGATTCTTATTCTGTTCTTCTTTTTCAGAAGAGTCGAATTGGTTATTATAAGTTGCATTCCGATTGCATTAACCGGAATTGTAACCGCTGGTATCATGGGAATTTTTAATATCGAACTGAATATTTTCAGCATGATTGTATGTACTTTGATTTTTGGTCATGGTGTCGATTTTAGTATTTTCATGACAAGCGCCTTACAGAAAGAATATACAACCGGAAAGAATGAGATTGCGATATACAGAACATCAATTATACTTGCGGTAATAACAACAATTCTAGGAATTGGTGCATTAATATTTGCCAAACATCCCGCATTACAATCTATTTCATCAATTTCATTAATTGGGGTTTTTGCAGCGCTAATCATTACGTTTATCTTCTACCCAATTTTATTCAAGCTATTCTTGTCTAATCGCCCTAAAAACGGAAAAGCACCATTCCAGCTTCGTTCCTTTATACATGGCGTATTATCATTTTTATACTATGGTCTTGGTGGAGTCCTAATGTCCCTTTTTTGCCTGACATTTATGAAAATTCTTCCTCTAAAAGAAGAGACAAAAATAAAAGGATTCCGATATCTGATTTCTAAATTCATGAAATCCGTTTTATATACAAATCCATTTGTAAGCAAAAAAGTAATTAATATTCATAACGAGAAATTCGAAAAACCAGCTGTAATTATTGCCAACCATTCTTCCTTTTTAGATATTTTGGCAGTTGGAATGCTAAGCCCTAAAATCATTTATCTGGTAAGCGACTGGGTTTACAATTCTCCTATTTTTGGTGCTACGGTAAGAAAAGCAGGTTTTTATCCCGTATCAGAAGGGCTTGAAGGAGGTCTTGAACATTTACGAAAAAAAATAGACGAAGGATATTCCTTAATGGTTTTCCCAGAAGGAACAAGATCTGAAAGCAATCAGGTAAAACGATTCCATAAAGGCGCATTTTATCTTGCAGAACATTTTAATCTGGATATTATCCCTATCCTGATCCACGGTACTTCTGAGGCATTACCAAAAGGAGATTTCATTATATATGATAGTGCAATAACCATTTCTATTCTTGACCGAATTACTCCTGATAATCTTTCTTTTGGAAAAAATTATACCGAAAGAACAAAGCAAATAAGTACCTTCTTTAAAGCTGAATTCCATAAAACACGTGAGCAACTTGAAGGTCCTGATTATTTCAAAAAAATAATTATCAATAGTTTTGATTATAAAGAATCAGAAATAATAAATAGTGTAAAAAAGAATCTAAAAACCAATTTAGAGACCTATTATCTATTAAATAAATACATAAAACCTAAAGCCAAAATCTTGCATCTTACCAATGATTATGGCCAACTCGATTTACTATTAACATTACAAGAACCACAACGAAAAGTGGACTCTTATACAACCGATGAAGAAAAACATGAGGTTGCACAAACCAATTATATCGTTAAGAAAAGAGCCATACATTATCTGGAAAATCTAGATGTGGCATTACAAAAACAATATGATGTTGTTTTAATTTCCGACGAAAGTTATAACTCAATTATTGAAAAAATTATTCCGACAACATCTTGTTTTATTTTAATAAATAGCACAAGTTTAAAGGACACATTGCTTAATTTTGGCTATACTTGTACAAATGAAGAAGACAAAATTATAGTCTTAAAGAAAGAATAGCATGAAAGAACGTTATGATGTTGTTATCGTAGGAAGCGGTTTAGGCGGTCTTGTTTCGGCTATTATTCTTGCCAAAGAAGGATATAGCGTTTGTGTTCTCGAAAAAAATAATCAGTTCGGTGGAAACCTCCAAACATTTGTAAGAGATAAAACCATTTTTGATACAGGAATTCACTATATCGGAGGACTGAGTGAAGGACAAAATTTGTATAAATATTTCAAATATCTAGGCATCATGGATAATTTGAAACTAAAAAAAATGGATGAAGATGGTTTTGATATCATCTCATTTGAAGATGAAAACAAAGAATATCCACATGCGCAAGGATATGATAACTTCGTT
Source organism: Flavobacterium sp. AJR (assembly GCF_002156885.1). NCBI lineage: Bacteria > Pseudomonadati > Bacteroidota > Flavobacteriia > Flavobacteriales > Flavobacteriaceae > Flavobacterium > Flavobacterium sp. AJR. The sequence continues at coordinate 39,999 of NZ_NCWQ01000007.1, forward strand.
GCCCAATTATTAAAACACTTTCCAGAAGAAAAAGAAGCAATAGAGAATTATTGCACAAAAATAAAAGATACCTGCGATTCGTTCCCGTTATACAACTTGCGTTGGGAAGGGAAATACGATAGTGATATCCTGACCTTAAATGCCAAACAAACCATTGATGAGATAACCGATAATAAACAACTAAGGGCAGTGCTTGCAGGTTCTAATTTTTTATATGCTGGTATTGAAGATAAATCACCTTTTTATGTACATGCTTTATCTGTAAACTCATACATTCAGAGTTCTTGGCGATGTATAAATGGTGGAAGCCAGATTACAAAACAACTCATTAAACAATTAAAAAAATACGGCGGAGAAGTTCATAAATACAAAGAAGTAGTTCGTTTTAATGTCGAGGACAACAATGTTACCAACGTTAAAATAAAAGATGGAACCGAAGTTTCGGCAACGTACTTCATCTCTAACATTGAACCCAAAACCACTTTAAAAATGGTTGGTGAAGAAAATTTTAGAAAATCATTTTATAGTCGAATCCAAAGTCTCGAAGGTGTAATCTCAGCGTTTAGTTTGTACTTGGTTTTTAAACCAAATACATTTAAATACATCAATCATAACTACTATCATTTTAAAAATAGTAATGATGTTTGGACAGCCCATGAGTACGACGAAAACTCTTGGCCAAAAGCATATATGGCATCCATGAACGCATCTAAGAAAGATGAAGAATGGGCGGATGGAATGACTTTTATTACCTACATGAAATTCGACGATTTATTACCTTGGGTAGATACATTTAATACGACTGCCGAAAAAAATGATCGTGGCGAAAGTTATGATGAATTTAAATCCCGTAAAGCAACCAAGTTTTTAAACGAAATCGAGATAAAATTTCCCGGAATAAAAGATTGTATCCAATCGATACACACTTCTACTCCACTTTCTTATCGTGATTATATTGGTGGACATAATGGTAATATGTATGGTTACATTAAAGATTCTAACAATCCTATGAAATCATTTATTGCTTCTAAGACCAAACTTAACAACCTGTATTTAACAGGACAAAGTATTAATATGCATGGCGTTTTGGGCGTAACTATTGGCGCCGTTGTTACTTGCTCAGAAATAGTTGGGAAAGAATATCTAGTAACCAAAATCAATCAAGCCTCTGAATAATTTTGATTATGAAAAAGCGAATTCTGATTGTATTCTTAATCGGTTTTTTGTTGGTGTTTCTCTCCTGTGGCACTTCAAAATCAATGCATCATCAGCCCAATATCGCAGATTATGATACCATTTTACCTATCGTAAAAAAACAATCCGATTCGGTATTTTCAGCTGGAAAGAACTCTCTTTTAAAAAATAAACAAGGTCTTTGGGAACTTTATGTAGAAGGTGATGCTTATCAAATTGGACTTAATTCTGGAGCATTAACTGACTCTCTTTTAAAGAAGCAAGAACTCATATTTTTCTCAAAAATTAAAGATTTAGTACCTTCAAAGTTTAAGCAAAATATGCTTCGGAACTTTTTAAAATGGTACAACAGGAAATTATACCTCAATGTTCCCGAAGAATATCAAACCGAAATTTACGGTGTTTCTCAATATACATCTCATGATTATGATGCCATCGCATCGCAATATTTACGCAATTTGTATTTGCATGCAGCTCATGATATTGGGCACGCATTACAAGATTTGGCATTAGTAGGTTGTTCCTCATTTGCTGCTTGGGGAGAAAAATCTGAAGATGGGAATTTAATTCTTGGTCGCAATTTCGATTTTTATGTAAATGACGCTTTCGCGAAAGACAAAATCGTAGCCTTTATAAAACCAAAAACAGGTCATCCGTTTATGATGGTAACCTGGCCGGGAATGATTGGAGCAGTTTCAGGAATGAATCAGGAAGGATTAACAGTAACCATCAATGCTGGAAAATCGAAAATTCCGCTAATTGCCAAAACTCCTATTTCTGTTCTCACCCGCCAAATATTACAATATGCAACTAACATAGATGAAGCTATTGCTATTGCAAAAAAGACAACCGTTTTCGTTTCCGAATCTATAATGGTAGGAAGCGCCAATGATAACAAAGCCGTTTTAATAGAAGTTTCTCCACACAAATTTGGAGTTTATGAAGTCTCAAACAACAATCAGCTTATTTGTTCCAATCATTTTCAAAGCGACGCTTTAAAAGATGACAAACGAAATGAGAACCAAATCCTAAACAGTCATTCGAAATATCGATACGATAGAATGGTAGAACTTTTTGAAGAAACTCCAAAAGTAAATCCTAAAAAAGCATCAGAAATACTCAGAAACAAAGAAGGTTTGGAAAATATTAAATTGGGTTATGGTAACGAAAAATCCTTAAATCAATTAATGGCGCATCATGGCATAATTTTTAAACCCGAAGAAAAATTAGTTTGGGTTTCTGCCAATCCCTATCAACTGGGAGAATTTGTTTGTTACGACTTGAATAAAATCTTTAAAAACAGAGAGCAAACAGATACAATTGTATCTTTGTCTGAGAGTGAATTGAATATTGCCAAAGATCCTTTTTTGGCTACAGCCGAATTTAAAAATTATCAAAAATTCAGAATTGAAGATGAAAAAATCAATTCTTATTTAAAAAGTAAGAAGGAAATTTCACCTAAATTTATTCAGGAATATCAATCCTTAAACCCTGATTACTGGGTAGTTTATTACAAAGTGGGATTGTATTTTTATCAGAAAAAAGAATATGCTTTGGCACAAAATCAGTTTGAAAAAGCATTGACAAAAGAAATTACCACACTTCCTGAAAAACAGAAAGTTGAAAAATATATTAAGAAAATCAAAAGAAAATTAAGATGATTCCAGAAATAGAAAAAGGTTCTTTAGAAGAAATTAAAGTTTTTCAAGAACAAAAATTAGTTGAGCTTTTGACTTACATAAGTCAGAATTCACCTTATTATAAAGACCTTTTTGAGAAAAAAAACATTGATGTTTCTACTATCAAAACACTGGAAGATCTTCAACTTTTACCTGTTACTACCAAAGAAGATCTTCAAAATAATAACGATGATTTTTTGTGTGTACCAGTTTCTAAAATCATAGATTTTGCAACCACTTCGGGAACTTTAGGTGATCCTGTAACTTTTGGTTTAACCGATGCCGATTTAGACAGATTGGCTTACAACGAAGCTATTTCTTTTGACTGTGCCGGAATTAAAGAAGGTGACATTGTACAACTTATGACTACAATTGATCGCAAATTCATGGCTGGATTAGCTTACTTTTTAGGATTACGAAAATTAAAAGTAGGTGTAATCCGTGTTGGTGCAGGAATACCCGAATTGCAATGGGATTCTATCTTAAAATACAATCCTTCATATCTAATAACTGTTCCTTCATTTTTATTAAAACTGATAGAACATGCCGAAAGCCATAATATCGATTATAATAATTCGAGCATAAAAGGCGCTATTTGCATTGGAGAATCGTTGAGAAATCAAGATTTTTCGATGAATATTTTGTCAAAAAAAATAACAGACAAATGGAATATTAAGCTATTCTCGACTTATGCCTCAACCGAAATGAGCACAGCCTTTACCGAATGTGAACATCAAAACGGAGGACATCATCATCCCGAACTTATCATTGTAGAAGTCCTTGATGAAAATAATAATCGAGTAAAAAATGGCGAAGCTGGTGAACTTACTTTTACCACTTTAGGTATTGAAGCCATGCCTTTATTGCGTTTTAAAACTGGCGATATTGTTCAGTTGCACGATACTCCATGTGCTTGCGGAAGAAATACTTTGCGTGTTGGTCCAGTTATCGGGCGTAAAAAACAAATGATAAAATATAAAGGAACAACGCTTTATCCACCAGCAATGAATGATGTTTTAAATGATTTTGATACTATCGAAAATCACATCATCGAGATATTCACCAATGATTTAGGAACAGATGAAATCCTAATCAAGATTGCTGTAAAAAATCAGTCGAATGAATTGTTGCAAGAAATTAAAGATCACTTTAGAGCCAAATTAAGAGTAACTCCAAAAATAGAATTTACTTCAAAAGAAATATTAAATCCTTTGGTTTTTAATCCAATGAGTCGCAAGCCGATTCGTTTTTTCGATAATAGGATTTCTTAAAAAGAGGGACAAAGGTTCTGAGGTTCAAAGGGACAAAGGTTTTTCGTAGAGACGCACTGCTGTGCGTATAAAACCACAAAGGTTTAAAGAAGGTTCTAGGGCTCTGAGTAACAAAGGCCCAAAGGTTTTAAAATTGGAAATAATACGATCCTTTTTTAAAACCTTTGAGCCTTTAATCTTTTTATAGAGATAAACTGCCGCACCTCTATAGAAAACCTTTGAACCTTTGAACCTTTGAACCTTTGTCCCTCTGAACCTTTGTCCCTCTGAACCTTCTCTAAGCCTTTGCACCTCTCCTACCCCTTTGAATCTCTAAATAGCAAGGAATTAAACTAAAAGTTGTAATTTTGCAAAAAATAATGAAGATGGTCAAGATTGGCAACATAGAATTACCCGAATTTCCTTTACTACTCGCCCCTATGGAAGATGTGAGTGATCCACCGTTCCGTAGATTGTGCAAAACACACGGAGCCGATTTAATGTATTCGGAATTTATTTCTTCGGAAGGATTAATTCGTGACGCTATTAAAAGCCGAATGAAGTTGGATATTTTTGATTACGAACGTCCTGTTGGAATTCAGATTTTTGGTGGAGATGAAGAAGCGATGGCAATGTCATCAAAAATTGTTACTACCGTGAATCCTGATTTAATTGATATTAATTTTGGTTGTCCTGTAAAGAAAGTAGTTTGTAAAGGCGCTGGTGCAGGAGTTCTTAAAGATGTTGATTTAATGGTACGTTTAACCAAAGCTGTTATCGATAGTACTAATTTGCCTGTTACTGTAAAAACTCGTTTGGGTTGGGATGATAACTCGATAAATATCGATGAAGTTGCCGAACGCTTACAAGATATTGGAGTACAAGCATTAACAATTCATGCAAGAACACGTGCTCAAATGTACAAAGGCCATTCAGACTGGTCACATATTGCTCGTGTAAAAAACAATCCTAGAATTACAATGCCTATCTTCGGAAATGGCGATATCGATAGTCCTGAAAAAGCATTAAAATTTAAAAATGAATACGGTATCGACGGTATTATGATTGGTCGTGCTGCAATTGGCTATCCTTGGATTTTTAACGAAATAAAGCACTTTTTTGAAACTGGTGAGCATTTACCTGCTCCAACCGTTAGTGATCGTGTAGAAGCCGCAAGAAACCATCTTACATGGTCGATGGAGTGGAAAGGCGAACGCTTGGGAATTGTAGAAATGCGTCGTCATTATACCAATTACTTTAAAGGAATCCACTCGTTTAAAGAATACAAACAAAAACTAGTTACAATCGATGATCCTCAAGGATTATTTAATGTAATGAACGAAATCCAGGAAGTATATGCTGGATATGAATTTGTTTAAATTATAGCTTAATCTTTGTCAAAGTTCAAAACCAAGGATGTAAGGAACTTGCTTTCGAAATTTCATAATTTTTTTTATTGAAACAAACACAATCTTTTCTTTTTGATATGAAGAAACTCAGATGATGTAAATGGAACCAAAGCTTAACACAGATTGTAAACACAAATAACACGTTACAAACATTGCCAACGGTTTCAACCGTTGGCGCGCAATTTATTATCCCAATCCGTACCACACGGTTGAAACCGTGCGCTATTATCAAAATAGGAAAGAATTTAAAAAAATAAAAGACCGTCAATTGACGGTCTTTCTTATTTATAATCATAAATCGATTCTTCTATAATTACCTCGAATTAATTTGCGGAAATTCGTGCAATTCATGTTAGTTTTTTAAAATTACTATACCTGAATGCGTTTCCATTTTCCTTTTTTGTAAAGCACTATACTTGCCAACGTTATTGCTGTTTCGGCAACCGGAATTGCGATAAAAACTCCTGTTGGTCCCATTTTAAAATGTTTGGCTAATACATACGCCAATGGAATCTGAAATAACCAAAACCCAAAGAAGTTTACTAATGTAGGTGTCCAGGTATCTCCGGCACCATTAAAGGTATTAATTAATACCATCCCAATTCCGTAGAAAATGTATCCAGAACTCATAATCTGTAATGCTTCGACAGCTATGTTTTGGATAAGGATATCATTGGTAAAAAATGAAACTATATATTTTGCAAAAAAGAATGTGATAAGCATAATTGTAGCCATAAAAATGACATTGTATTTTGCGGTTGTAAAAACCGATTTTTCGGCACGTTCTATTTGTTTTGCACCCAAGTTTTGCCCAACCAAAGTGGCTGCCGCGTTACTTAATCCCCAAGCCGGAAGAATAAAAAACATCATGATACGTAATGCAGTTTGATATCCTGCAGAACCATGATCTCCACCTGTTGTTGCTACCAATTGTGCCAGAAAAATCCAACTACAAGATGCAATAACAAATTGCAATACTCCTGGTGCAGCAATTTTTACCAAAGCCTTGATTTGCTCAAAGTCTGGAATGAAGTAAGATGAAATAATCTTTAAAACTCCACGACCATTAAACAAGTGGTACAATTGATATAACACACCAATACTTCGTCCAGAAGTTGTTGCTATAGCAGCTCCAACTAATCCAAAAGCAGGAATTGGTCCTAGTCCGTTAATTAAAATCGGACATAAAATAATGTTACAAATATTAGCAATCCAAAGACTTTTCATGGCTATAGCAGCATTTCCTGCTCCACGAAAAATTCCGTTGATAAGAAATAAAAGCATCACACATAAGCTTCCGCCTATCATTATTTGGGTGAATTTATAACCATATTCTGCCGCTTCTGCAGATGCACCCATAAGTAACAAGATGTCTTTGGCATAAATAAAACCAAAAATACTAATCACACTATTAATTGCAAAAGCAATAATAATGGCTTGCATTCCTGCTTTTGCTGCGGCAACAGGATCTTTTTCGCCTATACGACGAGCAACAACTGCTGTTGCAGCCATACTAATCCCGATTGCAATTGAGTAAACAATCGTAATAACCGACTCTGTAAGTCCAACTGCCTGAATAGCAAAACTGCTATGCTCCAGATGTCCTACGAAATATAAATCGACCAATGCAAAAACCGATTCCATAAGCATTTCCAATACCATTGGAATAGCAAGAAGAATTACGGCTTTTTTAATACTGCCCGAAGTGTAATCAAAAGATTCATCTCCTTTGATAGCTTGTTTTATTGTTGAGAAAATTCGAGAAAATAAACTTTTCTGTATTGTTGTTTCTGTCATGATAATTAAGGATATATGATAAAATTGTCCAGAACCAATTATTTATTGGCTGGACTTAAAAAATTTGAAGGCATCCTAATTATTCTAAAAATAAAATAGGATTAGGCAGAAACTATCATAGCGTATTTTTTTGAGACGATAAATATAAGTAATATTTTTAATTTTAGAATAAAAATTCTAATCTAGCAATTTTTCGCTAACGCGTTTACTTGCTATAAATGAAGCTATAAATCCAAGTGAAAATATAGTCCCTAAAACAATAAATACATTTTCGAGAGTAAAAACAACCGGAAATGCTAGCGTTGCAGTAATCATGATAAGTTCAAATCGTTGTTGTAATAGGACCAAAATAACACCTAAAACAAGACCAATTAATCCTCCAAATACACTAAGCAAGGTACCTTGTAGCAAAAATATTTTTCGCAAATCTTTGATTTCTGTTCCTAGATTAAAAAGCGTTTTTAGGTTGCCTTTTTTATCCAAGATCATCATGATTAATGCTCCAATTAAATTAAAAAGAGCTACTATAATTACCAATGTAAAGATTAAATATACCGCAATATTTTCGGTATTAAGCATTTTATACAAAGACGCATTAAGTTGAGCCCTATTTTTTGTAGTGACTTTATTATTGAAAATCTTTTGCAATTGCGAATCGATATTAGATTCGTTTGCATTCGGTTTTAACTTAAACTCGATTCCCGAAATCTGATTCGGTTTATATTCTAATAATTCCTGAACCAACCCTAAATCGGCAAAAACATATTTAGAATCTAAATCCTCGCTTATCGAATATATCCCAACAGGCAATACATCGGTTTTACTAAAAGCTTCTTCAGGATTTTCGATAGCGCCCTTTCCTGGTTTTGGAGCAAATACTTGCAATGGATTTTCGAAATCCAATATTCCCATCGAAAAGTTTTTCGAAATCCCATACCCTACAACAACCTGATACGTATCGGGTTTTAGCCATTGTCCATTAAAGAGTTTTTTTCTAATATCGTTTACAACAGGATAATTACGATCAACTCCTTTTAAGTAGGTAACTTGTTGTTTTCCATTAAAAATAAACAAAACTCGTTCTTCGATTATTTTAGTGTACGAAGCGATACCCTCAATTTTTTTAATCTGAGTTTCTTGATCTGGAGTAACCAAAAATGATTTTCCGTAGGTACTTTCAATTTTTAAATCAGGATCTATCTCATTTGTAAAAGAAAGACTGAATACTTTTAATCCGCTAAAAACGGATAAAACCACAAACAAAGCCATTGTACCAACAATAATTCCAAGGCTGGCAATACGATTTATGATATTGATAGCATTGTTTTTACTTTTGCTAAAAATATACCGTTTGGCTATGTAAAGGGGAAAGTTCAAACTATGATTTTCTTCTTTTTTCTAAAAGATCACGATTTTCTATTGGGTTATCTCTATTTGCTAATGCATTATCTATTTTCTCAATATAATCTAATGAGTCATCTATAAAGAAAACTAAGTTTGGCACTTTACGTAATTGTAAACGTACGCGTTGTGATAAATCATGCTTAATCAAAGTTGAATTTGACTTAATTGCTGCCAATGTTTCTTTAGCTTTATCCTGAGGAAAAATACTTAAATATACTGTTGCCACAGATAAATCTGTAGTTACGCTAACTTTGGATACTGAAATTATCAAATTGTTAATTCCATTTTTTCTCACTTCACCTTGCAAAATATCAACCAAATCCTTTTGGATGACACCGCCTATTTTTTTCTGTCTATTTGTTTCCATAGTGCAAAAATACTATTTTTAAATTTCAATCGATACAATTTCAAATGAACAATAAGATGATTTTTCTATTCTTATCTTCATTAGTGCAAATTTCGATACTCTTTTTTAATAAAAGCCTAAAATTGGAATAATTATTCCTCCTCGATTTCATTTCTCCAATGTGATAAAAATCATGTTTTTTATCAGAAATATTTTACACCTTTAATAGAAATATAACAACACATCTATTATGAAAAAGAGAGAACCAATTAGTCATATAATGACTAAAACCGTAGTAACTGCAAATGAAAATGACGGCTTAAGAATGGTAGTCGAAAAGTTGAAAAAAAATACCATTAGACACATTCCAATCGTTCGAGGTAAAGAAGTGATTGGTATTATAAGTCGTACAGATATAAACCGATTAACATTTGGAGCTTTATTTGAAGGGCAAGAAGGAGCTGATGAAGCAATTCTGGATATGCTTACCATCCCTCAAGTAATGACATCTAAACCTATGACAGTATCATCGGATTCGATTATAAGAGATTTAGCGGAAATTTTTGTGAAAGAAGAATTTCATGCTTTGCCTGTAGTCGATAATGGAGAACTTAAAGGTATTGTTACAACAACCGATGTTGTAAGATACTTTTTAGAACAATACGATTAAATCAAAATATAACCATAAAAAAACGGGACTAATGTCCCGCTTTTTTATTACATATTATACAACCAACTTTGCGGATTGTTGTACGTTGTGTTTTGTAGTATTAAGAATTTAATGGTTGTTTTTCCTGTTTCTCCACTAGTTCTAATCTTACCTATATTTTGTTTGATACTTACTTTATCTCCTTTACTTACAGATACAGAACTTAAATTTTGATATACTGTAAAGTAATCTCCATGTTGGATCATTACTGCCTTGTTTATTGGAGATAATACCATAACGCTAGATACAACTCCTTCAAAAACTGCTCTTGCGTTTGAACCTGCTTCTGTCGTGATTTCGACACCACTATTATGAATTACCAGAGTATTATAAATAGGATGTGGCTGATCACCATAACCCAATGATACAAATCCTTTTTCTACTGGCCAAGGTAATTTACCCCTATTGGCTTTAAAGTCTGCAGCTAGTAATTTAGCTTCGGCTGTTAATGCAATTTTTGTGTCAGATACTGCAGCAACAGATTTTGTTCCAGTTTCTTTTTCTTTTTCTGCAGCAGCTTTACGGTTGGCAGCGGCAATAGCTTCACGAATTAAACGATCAATTTGTCTGTCGATTCTTTTCGATTCCTGTTGTTTACTTTTCGTATCAGCAATAATCTTATTTTTATCTTTCTTAATCGAGTTAACTAGTTTTTGCTGTTCTTTCTTTTCTTGTTCTAATGCTACTTTTTCCTTTTCATTTTCGGCAATGATTTTTTTCTTTACCTGTCTTTGTCCGTCTAATTTTGAATTATAATCAGCTAATTGAAGTGATTTTGACTGAATTTCTTCTCCTTGATTTTTTCTAAAATTAGTATATTGTTTCATATACTGTGCACGTTTATATGCTTGCAGGAAACTCTCTGATGATAATAAGAACATCGCTCTACTTTGTTCTGAGCGACTTTTATACGATTTAAGAATCATCTTAGCATAATCAGCTTTCAATATCTCTAACTCTTTCTTAAGCTTATTAATTTTTGATTGATTAATATACATATCATTACTCAAAAGCTTCGTTTGCTTTTCGGTAGTATTGATTAGTTTTTCTTTAAGTTTTATTTTATTAGACTGAACAATAAAAACATTCACCGCAGATTTTTCTTTCTTCTTTACAGACTGCAACATTTTTTCGTTATCTCTAATTTCTTGTTGAATCTGAGCTTTACGTTGTTCCAGTTTTTCTTGTTGCGAGTCTTGCGCCCACATAAACGAAGTGGTGCAAATAAGAATTAGGCTTAGGAGAAATTTTGGCATCTTTAAAATATATTTTTGCAAACTTACTTAATTATAATTTTTTTATATCCATTTGGGACACTATAAGGAAAAGAAAGTTCTTCATTAAATGTAATTGTATTGTAATTTAAATTGATTTCTGTTTTTCCTTTTGGTTGAATCGCTTCTATTGCAATACTTGTTGGAAGTATTCCCTGATCAAAAGTTCTATTCTCACCATATGCAATTTGCATCATGATATTTTTGGAAGTTTGCGAAATTTGCTCTTTTTCCAATAAAAATTTATCTGCTTCAAAAAAGAATGATTTTTTAATATCCGTTTCTTTTGCCTCGTCCAATCGATATAATCTGTCAATTAATGTTTCGGTATATTTTCCTTTTTTTAAGTCGTCGATTGCTTCACCTATCAAAAGATTTTGAACTTTATTAAAATCTAAATCTGTTCCTAACCATTTGCTCAAACTACTAAAATCACCATCATAATAAGTGCTACTAATTTTTTCATAATAGCTTACCGAATTTGGTGTAATTAAAGCTTTTGCCATTGTAATTCCAAGAAAACGGATACTTACCAAAATCTGTTCGTCTTTTTTTATTTTTATCTCAGCCGTAACATTCTGATTTTGTTTATCATCCGAATATTTTGCACTAGCTTTAATATATAAAGTCGAAAACTGTAATTTATTATTATAATGTCCGTCGATAATTTTATTCGCAGAAACTGGATTTACTTCCTCTTTGCTTGTATTATTTCCTTGTACTGCACCCGATTTCGATTTGCACGAAACAATAAAAACGAGTAACAATAACATTAGATATTTCTTCATCAGAATTTATTTGTTTTGAACTTTTACCTAAAATAAAAGATTCTTATTTTTTTTGTCTTAATAATTGATTTGCCTTCGCAAAATACGCTTCTTTTTTCTTCAAATCTCCTAAACCATTATAAGCTTCTCCTAACTGAATGTTAAAATTTGCTTCTAAAGTTACATCATCTACAACATAATCAAGTCCCATTTCTAAAACGTCTTTTGCTTTTTTAAATTGTTGCAACTGATTATTAGCCAATCCCGAATAAAAATAAAACTGCGGTTGCGTTGGGAATGTTTCTATCATTACTTGCGAACGTTTTCCCATCGGTTCGTATTGTTTAGTTTCGGTGTACGCTTGAAGCAAAAGTAAATTTGTTTCTATATCTACTTGTGAAGCCGAATTTACTGACAATTCATAATATTTAGTTGCCTGATCAAATTGGTTTTTGCTATGATAAAACTTCCCTATTTCTTTTGCAACATCTACATCTGGGTCATTCTTAAAATAAGTAATCGCTTTATCCAAATCAGGACTATATTGTGGATTCTTACCTACAAAAATTAGAAATTCGTTTAATATTCTATGTTTGATTTTCGAATCTATTTTAGAATTTTTTAAAACAACATCCATTGCCTGAATTGCTTTTTCAGGTTGATTCTGATCTAAATACGTTTTAAAAGAACTTACTTGTGCCCACTCCGATGTTGGAATTGCTTTCTCTAATTGTTGCGTAATTTCCAATACCTTATTAGCGTCATTGTTCTTTGCATACAAAGAAATCAAAGCAATATAATTAGACTCTTCTTTCGGATTTTTCTTAATCTGATCCGTAAGACTTTCTATTTCGACATTTTGATATTTTCCTTGTGACAAAATCTGTGCCTTATATAATTCTCTTTCACTTGATTTTCCAAACTTGTCATTCATTTCATTAATCAATGCAAGCGCTTTGTCCCACTGATTTGTAATCATGTACAAAGAAATCAGATCGTCTTTATATTCCTCATCAAACGGAATAATCTTCTGGATCGTTTCTATCGCCAAAGGATAATTTTTAGTCTGATAAGAAACATCATAAATACCCAACCAAAACCACTTGTTTTTTGGATTTATCTGTACCGCTTTTTCAAACGAACTTTGGGCATTTCTATAATCTTTTAAAGACAGGTAGTTTTTACCTAATTCAAAATAAACAGTTGCGTCATTAGGTTGCAATTTCTCGCATTTTTGCAAAGCTGTTATTGCTTTGTCATAATTCTCGATTCCTTTTTGCAATAATGATTCATAAAAAGAGTCCTGAAATTCATCGGTAGCCATAGCTATATCTTCTGGCTCGGTTTGAGCCATTATCGAAGCCTGATTGCCAAGCAAAGCCATAAATACAATTATTAAAACTCTTTTTTTCATTTTTATATTATGATATTAAAGTAAAAACGAACCCCTAATAAACTTCTTGTTTATTCTAAAACCGAATAATCTCCTATGCTAATGCTTGTAAACTTACCGTCATAAACAACGTGGTTTCCTATCATTGCATTGTCTAAATTAGCGTTTTTTATTTGTGCATTAGTTTGCACCAAACTATTTTTGATTGAACTATCAATAACATAACATCCTTTTCCTAAAGATACATTAGGTCCTACAGTTGCATTTTTCAATACTACGTTTTCACCAATGTAACACGGTGGAATAATAGTTGAGTTTTCTAATTTTACATCATAATCTACTAAATGTTCTCCATCATTATGCAAGAATCCTAACATTCTGGAATTAGTTTCGACAGTAACATCTTTATTACCACAATCCATCCATTCATCTACGCTACCGGTTTTAAAAACTTTTCCGTTAGCCATCATTGCTTTAATACCGTCATTAATCTGATATTCTCCACCGTTCTGGATATTATTATCCAAAACTATTTGAAGCTCATTTTTAAGAATTTCAACTTCTTTAAAATAATATATTCCTATAACAGCTAAGTCACTAACAAACTCTTTTGGTTTTTCGACCAACTCTGTAATTTCATTATTAGCATTTAACTTAACTACTCCAAATGCTTCTGGTTGCTCAACTTGTTTTACCCAAATCACAGCATCAGCTTCTGGATCTAATTCAAAATCAGCTCTAATTAAAGTATCTGCATAAGCAATTACCGCAGGTCCTGATAAAGATTCTTTGGCACACATAATAGCATGTCCTGTCCCTAAAGGTAAATCCTGACGATAAATAGATGCTTTAGCTCCTAAACCATTTGCTAACTCTTTTAAACTTGCTACAACATCATCACCAAAAAAAGCTTCATCACCTAATATAAATGCAACTTCTTCGATAGGCTCTTTAAGAATTTTAGCAATATCTTCGACTAAACGATGTACAATTGATTTTCCTGCAACCGGAATTAATGGTTTAGGTATAGTTAATGTATGTGGTCTAAGTCTTGATCCGCGACCTGCCATTGGAACGATTATTTTCATGTTTTTTTATTGTAAAGATTAAAAGATTGAAAAATTGAAAGATTACAGAATCTTTAAATCATTGAATCTTTAAATTATTTAATTTTTATTTTACTCCCGTACTACCAAAACCTCCTTCGCCTCTTGATGTTTCCGAAAGTTCATTAACTTCAACCCATTCAGCTCTTTCATGTTTGGCAACAATAAGTTGTGCAATTCTTTCTCCATTTTCAATCACAAAAGCCTCATTGGATAAATTTACTAAAATTACTCCTATCTCACCTCTATAATCCGCGTCTACAGTTCCTGGAGAATTTAAAACGGTGATTCCTTTTTTAGCAGCCAATCCACTTCTTGGTCGCACTTGTGCTTCGTAACCAATTGGTAATTCTATAAAAAGTCCCGTTTTAACTATGGTTCTTTCTAAAGGTTTTAATGTTATTGGTTCAGATAAATTAGCACGCAAATCCATTCCTGCCGAAGCTATTGTTTCGTAGTTAGGTAAATCGTGTTGTGATTTGTTGATAATATTAATCGTCATTTTTATATTTTTAAAGCTAAATGTAAATCTTGAATTTGTTATTTTTTGCTAAGAATTCCTTTTATCGTATCCTTTTCGTTATGATAAACGAAATAAACAAACAGAAGGAACAATGGAATTCCGACAAAATAATTTTCTCTGAATCCGTAAAAAGAAATAACCGAGAATACAATTGAAATTCCTAAATAGGCTCCAATTTTCTTCATATCATAAGGTATCGGGTAATACTTGTTTCCTAAAACATACGAAATAAGCATCATGCTTCCGTAAGCCGAAATTGTTGCAATTGCTGATCCATAGTAACTATACTTCGGAATTAAAAGATAATTTAATACTAAAGTTAGTATAGCTCCAACTATCGATATGTAAGCACCAATTTTTGTCTTATCAGTTAGTTTATACCATACCGATAAATTATTATAAATTCCTAAGAAAAAGTTCGCCAGGATAATTAACGGAACTACTTTCATAGCTTCCCAATAAGATTTATTTTCTAACAGTAGTAATTTTAAAATATCTGCAAAAACAATTACTCCTAACAAAATCAAAGATCCAAGAATCACAAAATATTTCGTGATTACTGCATAAGTTTGAGGTGCATTTGCATTTTTAGCATGACTAAAAAAGAAAGGTTCTATTCCTAATCTAAATGCTGTTGCAAATAAAACCATAAATAAACCCAATTTATAACATGCTGAATACGCTCCAACTTCTGACTTTGCTATGTTTTCCGGCAATAAATAACCTAGTAAGATTTTATCAAAATGTTCATTAACCGCAAAAGCTAATCCAGCCACCAAAATTGGCAAACCATACTTCATCATTTTTTTCCAAAGTATAGGGTCAAATTTTCGTCCAAGCGAAAGATAATTAGGAGATAACACTATAAAAGTAGCCAAACTAGCAAGCAGGTTAGCAATAAAAATATAAGCAATTTGGAAATTTTCTACATATAAATTATCCCAAACTGAATTTGGATTATCAGCCGCAAGTTTAGGTAAGTACATCAAGAAGAAAATATTCAGAACAAGATTTACTATTACATTTCCAATTTTTATTGCTGCATAAACCATTGGTCGCTGATTGGCTCTAAGCTTAGAAAAAGGTACTAAAACCAATGCATCCAAAACTAAAATCCAAACCGAATAGGTAACAAACTGCACATCGACTTCGGCAAGAGTTGCAAGTGTATTTCTAAAAATTAATGCTGCAAAAAGAAAAATAATTGATGACCAAAAAATAGAAATTGTAGAAGTCGCAATGACATTTTTCTTATCTGGTTCGGAATTATAAAACCTAAAAAAAGCAGTTTCCATTCCGTAAGAAAGTACTACGTTAAAGAAAACCATCCACGATAACACGATAGAAACCTCACCATACTCTGCTGTTGGTAAAATTCCGGTGTATAATCGTACTAATAAAAAACTCAGCATTCGTGGCAATACTGTCGCAAGCCCATAAATAGCTGTCTGTTTAAAAAGATTTTTATATAATCCCAAAATATTTGTGGTAATAAAATTTATAAAACAAAAATAACCAATTCTTTGGTTTAATATCGTTTTTATCGATTCATTAAGGAAATGTTATGCTTTTTTATATTAAGTCAACTTATTTTCATCTAATATTTTTACAAAATGAAATCCTTTAGGGCCATAACCTTGATTATAATAAAAACGATGTGCGGCAAAATTAGAAGTAAATGCGTCCAAAACAATATTAGAACATCCTAAATCAAGTGCTTTTTTCTCAATATAATCCGTCAGTAATTTCCCGATTCCTTTAGAACGATGATCTGGATGCACAACAAAATTATCTATCTCCAAATATTTTCCAGACCAAAGCTTTGTAGATGACCAACATCCTGTAATTCCTAAACAAATATCATCCTCAAAAACAGCAATTTGGGTATAATTATGAGGAACCATTTCTGATAGGTATAATTCATATTTCTCCAAATCCAGATTAGGATATAAATACTGCATGGTTGCAATTTGAGCAACCATTTCTTTAATAGTAGTAAGTTCTTTGATTATAAATTGCATGTTGATATAAAAATAGAAGCCAAAATTAATCAAAAAAACTGATTAATAATTGGTGTCACTATAATCATGGGGCAATTAGAACAGATTGTCGATGAACTATTGTTTTATAATATCGATATAAATGATCATAAATTAATAGTTCATACATTCTTTGTTTGGATGTATACTGCCTATTTACCATCATGTGTATGTGACTCTTTAAAAAACTTGATAGAGAAATTTCTAGATTTTCTTTAATCTGTAAAGTCACTTTATCAACTTTAGTCTGTTTTTCTTGTATTAACTCAAAAACTTCAGGATAATCATTTATACTTTTATCAAATAAAAATCGATTCATTTCAGGAAATAACTCTCGATAGTGTTTATCCATTTCTTTTTTAAGATTCTTATCGGCATTAAATTCTTCTTTAAAAGATAATTGTAACTCATCCATTAGTTTTAGTTTATCTGCACTTGTTAACAAAAATGAATTTAGAAAACTATCAATCGCACAAAAACTAAAAAGCAATGGTATGCTGTTATTTGCAAATCCCGATTTTAAGATTAAATATTGCAAAACCATTTCACTGTCTTGATAGAAAAGAAATTCTGAATCAATCATTGTGTTCTGGCCATACCTTTCAATTTCTCTTTTATAAGTACCCGTTTTTACTTTCCAAACAATGTCTTGCTCTAACATCTCATCCAAAACAGGATAAAGCATTGCTATTATTTCAGATAATTTATCAGGTGAAGCTAGCAAAAAACGAATTCTCAAATGTTCATCAGGGTCTTTATATCGTATAAAAAACCATTTACTTATTAAATTTTTCTCTTTTAATAATGAAATAATAGGATATAGTTTTTCTACTAAAACAATATCGGTCATTTTAACTCCTGTGTATATTTTATAATACAACCATTCACTCCCTAAACAAAAATCTCTTTTCATTTTTATGTTTTTTTAACCGCAAAGATTTAACAGATTTTTATTTGTATAATTTGTAGCAAAAAAATTAACAGCAAAGTTTAAAAGAGTTTTCGCAAAGTTCGCAAAGCTTAGTGTTTTTGGCGTTTCTTCTTAGCGTGCTCTGCGGTAAAGACAACAGAAAGAAAATCCGCTTTTATTTGTGTTTTCGCGATAGCGAATCCGTATCATCCGCGTCCATTGCGTCTCTATTCTCAAAGTCTATTTACTCTTTGTAAAATGACAATATAAATTGATTTGTAAAATCTTCTCCATTGGCATCTTTAACAACAGAATCACCAGTAAACAAAAATTCTTCCAGCGTAATTTTATTATAGTTTTGAACCGATTTTAAAAACATCTTCATACAAATCTCTTTTTCTAAATCAAGTAAAAGTGCATTATCTGAGTTAACCCAATTTACAAGTCGGGGTATATTGCGTTCATTCTTCCAAATTGTAAAAGCTTCAAATAAACCGCTATCTTCCATTTTTAAAAACTGGTTTATTTCCTTTTTATCCACCATCCATTTTGCTTTCGAAAGAATAACATCTTTATATAATACTCGTGGGAAATAATCATAATGCAAATCCAAAACACCCCAATTAAAACTATAAATAGGTTTTAAATCCTGACTTTGTAAGTCACATAAAAAATGATAAATTGGCAATGATTTATTATTAGAATAATCATGAGCATTAGATAAACAAGGAACAACTTCTTTATTGTACTTTTTAGATCGCAAAAAAATCCTATTCTCTTTAATAGAAATCATCAAATCATTTAAATCGATTGCTTTCTCTTCTGCTACACCAGGAATAGAAAGATAGGCAATTTCATAATCTCTTAAAACTGGTCTTCGTAATATATTCCCCGTTCTTGATTCAGGAATATGTACCACTTCTGCCAAGATTTTATCAGAATGATATTTTCTTTCTTTTTCAATAATTTCTTTTGTCAAATTATGAATCCCCTTGTTTCCATTACAAAAGCGTCCTAATAATTTTGCCGCACTACTATTTCCTGAAGATTCAATACTAATTTCTTCATTTTTTAAAAGTTCGATCATTACCGAAAATGTAGCTGGAGCGTTATCCCAATTGGCATCAAAATCAGGAAAATCTTTTTCTGAAAGTAGAATGCTTTTCTCTTTCTTTACAACACTCTCTTGCAATTTTTTCTCTATGATGTAATCATAAGCACTCCAAGATTGATTCTCTATTTTCGGTTTTGAATCTTGAAAAGAGAATCTTTCTAATATGTCATGAACATCATTCATATCTGAGTCTTGAAGATAGCCAATACCCGTTTCTGTATCCAGAACTGTAGTTAGTGGCATTTCTCTTGATTCATATCTTTGAGTAAATGCTTTTATAAAATTAGTCTGATTTGTAAACTTTTTAGAATTTTGAATTCCGTTTAAAAAACGAATCGCTTGCATTACTTTTTCTGGAACTTTTTCGCTTAATACATTTACATAGGTAGCTGTGTTTAAATCAGTCTGAAAAAGATATTTTTCATCATAAGACAAATCCATGTTTTGGATTAATTCCTTTATTTCGGTATAACTATTTTCAACAGGAATCAAGCTCTTGTCTAATTTTAAAAGTCCTTTTTTAAGAATTTGCAATTGTTTATTATCATGTTGTAATTTGGGAATTTTATTAAAAATAGTAAATACACTATCCCATTCCTCTTTACCTGTTATAGTACCATCAATCTCGCTTACAAGAAACTGAAAATCTATTAATTGGTAAATAAAAGCCAATGCGTCTTCCTTTTCAGAAGAATCATCGATAAGATGTAAAACCATTTCATCAACCCTTATTCCTGACTTTGCATGAAGTAATACTGTGTCTAAAAGTTCTGATTTTCTTAGTGCCGAAATACTATGCTCCTTTTTAGTATTTACATATTTATACTCTACATAGCGATAAAAATCGCCAAGAGTATAAACTGAAGTATTAGGATAATATTTAAGATGATTTCTAATTTCTTTTCGTTTCCCAAATTCCTGCAACATTCCTAACCAGAACTGTCTATCAAATTGCGTAAAACGATTAAAACTAGCTGGCGATTTAAGAATACAATTTGTTTCCGAATCTATTTTTCCTGTAGTACAACCAGCAAATAACCCAAAAGGAGTACACCTTGCAGACATTCTGGCAATGTATTTTAATAAGGTAATCTCTAAACCGTTCTCTTTTTTGTTCGAATAATCAGAAGAATCATTTTTCCATTTGTCTAAAGCCAATACCAATTCTGGTGATGCGATATAAATTGCTTCCCGAACCAACCGGTTTTCAAACGCCTCTAATAATCCTTCCTGAGAATAATTCTCTATTACATTTAAATAAAAAGAAATAGGAAATAAAGGCGTTCGTAAAACATACTGGGAGAAATGATGAACTTTATAAATGTTCATTCTTTTGATTTAAACACATTATTCCTTCTTTAATTTGTAATCTGGATGCCCCAACTGCCAATAAAAAAAAGCATAAGAATCGGCAAGTTTATCATTTAATTTATCAAAAGATACATCTCCACCATGACCACTTTCCATACCTACATTTAAAAATATAGGGTTATCACCTGAATTATTCGCTTGAAGTTTGGCTGCAAACTTAGCCGGAATCCAAGCAATTACACGAGGGTCATTCATACCAGCAGTTATCAAGGTTGCAGGATATTTTGTTCCTTTCTTTATATGATGAAATGCATCCATTTCTAGCAATGCTTTAAACTCTTCTTCATTTTCAACAGTTCCAAATTCTTTTATATTATTTGGCCCGTTGGGTGCAATTTCTGCACGAACCGCATTTATCGATCCTACATCGATAATTGCTGCTTTAAATAAATCTGGTCTTTCTGTAATCGCTCTGGCTATTAAGATGCCGCCAGCACTTACACCTTCTACACCCAAGTATTCTGGAGAAGTATATTTTTCCTTGATTAAAAACTTTGCACTCGAAATAAAATCTTCCCATGTATTTGGCTTTGTTTTCTTAAAACCGCCTTTATGCCATGCATCGCCTTTTTCTCCACCACCTCGCACATGCGTATGTACTAAAATACCTCCATCTAAAACCCATAACAAACTATATGGATTAAAATAAGCTTCGTTTGAATCCCCATAAGCACCATATCCATCCATGATTACTCTATTTTTACCATTTTTATCCAATCCTTTTTTGTGAATAATCGTTAGAGGTAAAGCTAATCCGTCATGTGTTATTATTTCTATTTCTTCTACTACTATATCTTTATATTCGGGATAATCTGGCTGTTCACGAAAATCTTCCGGTCTTAAGGTATCTGTTTTAATATCGTACTTATATCTTTTTCTATTTTGAGTCCATCCTGAACAAGAAATCCAAATATCCGATACATCTTCACTTATGGTTTGCATGTAAATTTTACCAGAAGGTGTTGGCAAAATTATTTTTTTATAATTTCTTCCGTTATAAAAATAAAAATTTGCTACAACTCCATTTTTCACTGTTGTAAAGAAAAATCCATCTTTTGTTTTTACAACATCATCTATTATTTCATCTTTTATTTGCTGAACAATAACCTCCGGAGTTGAAAAATTCGGAGAATCAAGAGATGTTTTACATAGCTGACTTTTGTTGTTGTTTTCTGAAATAAAAATCACATCGTTTCCGTCTATTATAAAACTTTTAATTTTTTCTTCTTTTTTAAAAAAGGGTTTCCAAATCACTTTATCATTATAAACATCTACCACATTTGCATAAAAATAATCACTATAATTGGTGGCTCCACCCACGCGTCCAAATATGTAATTATTAAATTTTTGAGGAATTGTTACAATAGGAAGATCTGCCTTGTCTAATTTTAATTCAGGATTATTTGATATCGAAAAAATATCTTTTATCGTATTAACGTTACTTCCAAGTTTATAAACAACAGACTTTGTGTTCATAATAAAATCATCAGATTTCATGTCGATATTAGGAATATGAACATAAACAATTCCCGAGTTGTCGGGCAACCAACTTATTCCTCCTATTCCACTTGGCCAGGTATTGGTAATAATCTCTGGTAACATCTTATTTTTTAGTACATCAAAAATAACAACTTCGGCAATTTCTTTTCCGCCTTCCGTAACTGCAATAACTACTTTAGAACCGTCTTTGGTAGGCTTATAATAACTTATTAAATATTTTTTATTATCCTCTGGTTTAAAATCCTTGGGGTCAAAAAGTAATTGTTCCTTACCATTAAGTCCTTTTTTGCAGTACAATTTTCGATAGTTTTCGTCATTACGCATTTTAGTATAAAAATTAGTGCCATCTGTAGTTGTATTTATAGCACCATAAAAAAATTCTGTTTTCTTATCTATGTTTAGCATTCGATTTAAAAATTCATTTCTTTTAGAAATACTTTTCAAGGTTGCTTCAGTATAAATCGTTTGGTTTTTCATCCAATCAATAACAGCTGGGTCTTCCAGGTTTTCTAAATTTCTGTACTCGTCAACAACTTCAATTCCATGATATACATCGGTTGCTGGAATTGATGGAGCCAATGCAGGAGACTGAGCCAATATAGTTCCAGAAAAACTAATGACTAATAATGTTATAATTTTTTTCAATTTATTTATACTTAATGTTATTATGGTATCTATTATCGTTTCTTTTTGCTCACTTTTTCTGCAAGTTGCATCGCATTATACACATTTAAAACTTTACCCGATTTGGATAATTTCGAAAATGAAACTTTTTTATCTTTTGTCATTATTTATCTTAATTAAATTTCAGTTAATAACTAACTACATATAAATAGTATAAATAATTTTATCCTATTTACAATAATCTGTCGATTTTTTAAATTTTGGATTAGTAACCGGCTCACCTTCAGTGCCATTTCCTCCCCCTTTAATTAAATGTGGATTCTTTAATTTTGCTATTACAAATCTTTCTAAATCAAATTTATTAACTTCTTTTTTTTCTCTTTTCGTTTTCATTTTTATAAATTATATTTATTATTTACTTACAAATATAGAACAGCTCTCTTACAAAACTACTAAACAATCACCTAGTGTATATCGAAATTCGGGAATTTCGAGTTTGTAGATTCTTATAACAACATAAGAATAAAAGCTTTACTATTATGTGACATTATCGAGCTCCTTAATAAAATAAGTTGGTTTGATACCTGTTTTTTTATAAAAAGCAGCCGAAAAGGATTCCGCATTGTTAAAACCAAATTCCAGAGCAAGAGCCTGAATAGTATATTTTCTTAACCTCATATTTTCTTGTAGTTGAGTTACTGCATACTCAACTCTTAAATCGTTTATGTATTGGGTAAAAGTTTTTCCCTTATACACATTTACTATTTTGGATACATATTTTGTATTCGTCTCAAATGTGGTAGACAACATTTGTACCGTAATATTCGATTCTAGATATCCTTTTTTGTTTTCGAAATCATCCAGCTTTTCCAAAATCTGGTTCACTAAATCCTCAGCTATTCCAATATCTTCAATTTTTGTTACAGCTATTTTAATTTCTTTATCTTTATTTTCCTCAATTCCATTGCCCTCTTTTCCTGTCGTTTCATTTATTATTTTTTCAAATCGGGAACGATCTCTCTTCTTAAGTTTATACTGATAGATACCAAAACCACCCATACCAATGGTTATTAAAAATAAAAAAAACAAACCCCAATATGTTTTTATTTTATCCTTGCCAAGAGATTCTATAAGATTTTCTTTATCGGAAATTAAACGTGGGATATCATATTCTTTATGCACCAACTTATTTAATTCTCTATAATTTTTCTGTAAAGTACTGTCTATCGTCATATAGGCAGTTATGTACTTTAATTGATTTTCTTTATCTCCTAAATTTTTATAATATAAAATCAAATACGGATATCCATCTATAAATTCGGTACTTATTTCTTTTGTTACTTTATAGATAGAATCTACCTTAATAAAATTTTCAGCAGCTATTGCTTTTTTACCCAAGCCCTCATAGGCTTTACCCAAATAAAAATAAGCGGCTAATACATTACTAACATTATCATATTTGATCATCTTGGGCAATGCTTTATTAATACTGTCCAAACCTACTTTATAATTCTTTCCTTCTACTTGGTTCGCTCCCTCATTTAAAACAAACAGGTACTTATATTCTTCATTTTTTGTTATATATGATTCTCTATAGCCTAATTTATTGTAATAAGTAGTTGAATCTTTATTATGTAACGATTTATAACAATCTGCTATTCCAAAAATAACAGTTAGATAATCCCTGGCAAGTTTCGGATTTCTTACATCTTTGCTTTTATAATACCGATAACATTCTTTATAAATATCGAGTGCTTCTTTAAAATCTCCTAAATCTTCTGATTTAGTAATAGCTATATATCCCCGCACTACATAATAGTAATCGATATTTGTTTTAAGCGCTATTTTTTCGGCTAAATTATAATTATTCAAAGCTTCTTTAAACTTAAATTGCCTTTGAAGTAAATCTGCTTTTTCGCAATAAGCCGCAGCAGGAAAAAATTTATGACCTGTATTTTGAGAATATTTAATCACACTATCCAGATACATAATGGCTTTACTAGTATCTGTATTATAATACAAAAGGGCAAATTGGTAATTTGCCTTGGCCTTTCGTATAGGAATGTTTTCTTTATTGGCTTTAGCCAAATAAGCTTGTGCGCATTGCTGTTGCACTGTTTTATCTTTTTCATTAGCAAAATACAAATCATGCAACTCATCATAAGAAAGTTTTGTATACTCTTTTTTTGGAGTTTGTCCCAATACGATTATCGGCAATAAAAACAATAAAACCTTTATATTCCAGATAAAGCTCTTCATTAAATTTAATTTTCTTACAAAAATACAGCAAACTTGTACAATTAAACCAACAAATAACGAATTTAACGAATGACACACAAAATACTAAAAACCATACAGTTAACCGATTTTTTAACACGAAATTCCCGAAATCTATATCGGTTTTCCCGAATCCCGATAACGACCATTTGTATTCAATATGATGTTTGACATAGTTTTGGCAAAAGAAAACGAGATTGTTTTTTAGTAAGACGTTGCTTTAAGAATAATATCTTTTACTAGAATTTATAATTTAGAAAAAGAATAGGATTGTTTAATTGTTTTGTAACCTTTAAAAATAAAGCAAATGGGAATTCAATAAAATTAATATTAACCAATTAAATATTTATATCATGAAAAAATTAGAATTAAATCAAATGGAAATTTTATTAGGAGGTCAAATAAAACCTAAAAAAGACGATGATGATACTGGTGGTGGGAGTTCAACTTCCAGAGAATGGGGCTGTGCTTTAACTGGCTTAGCTGCTGGTGTTGCAGCAGGTTTGAATCCATTAGTTGGTGGTCTAGCAACTGCTGCTTGTTTTCTACTAAATTAAAAAATTATGAACAGAGGGTCAATAACAATGATGTTGCTAATTATAATAATAGCAATAGGTTATAGGTATAAAATTTATAAGGACAGAAAAAAATGATTTTGCCTCTGTTTAAAATATTTAACCTCAAATATAATATGTTTGAGGTTACTTAAAACTTATTTTATGGAAAAATCGGGTTTTCATAACTTTTGCCAATATTTATTATACTTTTTTTGTTCGGAAAAAAACATCTGAATTAATAAAATTATGAATAATTCGGTATTAATTTTATCTCTTCTAGTTATAATAATTGGATTAGGATACAGATTCCATAAAAAAAGACTAACAAATAATTCATTTAAAAGCGACCTTTTAAACAAACTTTGTTTGAGGTCGTTTTTATTAAAAACAAAATCTATGGGAAGATTAGGAACTACAGAAATTTTACTTATAATCCTTGCAATTATATTATTATTTGGAGGAAAAAAAATACCTGAATTAATGAAAGGTATCGGAAATGGCATCAAAGAATTTAAGAAAGCATCTAATGACAATCTTAAAGAAGATGAAACTGAAAATAAATAATAAACTCAATCTTTTATTTTTATGATGTTTATAACACAAGTTTGCAATCCTTCTTGTAATCAAGAATCGTTATTAAATATTTTAAAAACACATATCTGTACTTCATGCTGCATAAATCAAGGAAGGATTGTTGCGTATTTTTAAA